>CAYRNG010000063.1:0-16317 GCA_964425395.1 uncultured Candidatus Kuenenia sp.
CAACTGGCCGGCGGGATGGAATCCCGCCGCTACGAGGGCAGCGTCAACTGGCCGGCGGGATGGAATCCCGCCGCTACGAGGGCAGCGTCAACTGGCCGGCGGGATGATAATCCCGCCGCTACGGGGCGGCCGGTTTGGCGGAACGTAGCCGCGGGTTTTCAACCCGCGGACAGCGCGAAGTCGCTGACCGAAAACGGTGGCACTGGCTGGGCGGCGTCAACTGGCCGGCGGGATGGACAGGCTTTGCCTGCCCGCAGGGTCATCCCGCCGCTACGAGGGCAGCGTCAACTGGCCGGCGGATAGTCCGTCACGGCGTGACGGACCTACACGGCGTGACGGACTCAGGATTGTCGACCGGCCCGAGCCTCGTGCAACGTGCCGTGGAGCACGCCCTTCACCGGCTCGCCGGCGGCCGTCGCTCGAGCACTCGGCCGCCGCGACCGGCAGCTCCCGCTCGTTGAGGTGCGGTGAGCCGTATTTCTTGGTCCGGTCCAGATCCCAGGCCCGCAGCGTCCAGTTCCCGGCCTTGGCCGCCACGGCGGCGTCGAGCGGCACGGCGAACTCGAGGTCGAGCTTCTCGGGCTCGGCGTGCAGGCCCACGGGAATCGTGAGCGGCTTGTCCGTCTGCCGCACCCGGAAGAAGCCGCCGGGATGCTGGCGGTTGCCCGCCCAGGCGTAGAGCCCGCAGACGTAGAGCTGGCTGTCGGCCGGGTTGAAGCGGCCCCGCATGATGCCGGTGGGTGGGGGCACGACGGCCGGCAGGGCGTGGCGGGCGCTCTTGGCGTAGAAGAGGTTGCCGGCTGCGTCGGCCTCCATCACACGCCGCGGGCTCAGCCCACAGCGTTCTGCGGCCGGCCCGCGGCAAAAGCCTCGAGGTTGGCCGCCGCGACCTCGATCAGCCGGCGGCGGGCGTTGCGGGTGGCCCAGGCGACGTGGGGCGTGATCAGGCAGTTGCGAGCCTGGAGCAGCGGGTTGGTGGCCGGCGGCGGCTCGGTCGAGAGCACGTCGACCCCGGCGCCGGCGAGCCGCCCCGCCTCGAGTGCGGCGGCCAGGTCGGCCTCGACGACGAGCCCGCCCCGGGCCGTGTTCACGAGAAATGCGGTCGGCTTCATGAGGCCCAGCCGGCGGGCATCGACAAGGCCGGTGGTCTGGGGCGTGAGCGGGCAGTGGAGGCTGACCACGTCGCTGGTCGCGAACAGCTCGTCGAGCGAGACACAGGGCGTGCCGTCGTCGGCCAGTCCCTCCTGCCGGCGGTGGGCGACCACCTCCATGCCCAGGGCCCGCCCCACGGCCGCCACGGCCCGGGCGATCCGGCCGTAGCCGACGAGGCCGAGCCTGAGCCCGGCGAGCTCGACGAGCTCCGTCTCCCAGTAGCAGAAGTCCTCGCACGCGCTCCAGCGGCCCGCCCGCACGCCGGCCGCATGCCGCCCGACCTGGTTGGTCAGTTCGAGCACCAGGCTCCAGGTGGCCTGGGCGACGTTGGGCGTGGAATACTCGGGCACGTTGGTGACGGTGATCCCCTGCTTCCGGGCCGCGGTCAGATCGACCACGTTCACGCCGGTCGCCAACACGCCCACGTACCGCAGCCGCGGCAGGGCGGCGAGCGTGGCGGCCGAAAGGGGGGTCTTGTTGGTCAGCACCGCTGTGGCCGCCGCCGCCCGCTCGACGACGAGTTCGTCGGGCGTACGGGTGAAGACGGTCGTCGGGCCGGCCGCCTCCACCGGGGCCCAGGAGAGGTCACCCGGATTGGTGGTGTGGCCGTCGAGAATCACGATCTGCATCTCGGGAGGATAGCAGATGAACTCTGGGCCGAGTCACTCCGGCCGTCCGGCCGCCGCGGCCTGTCCGGAGCGGGATTATTATTCCGCCAGCGCCGATTCGATTGGCACGGGCGCCCCTTCCCGCGACCGAGGATTCCGATTACCTCGCTACTCCCCCTCCCGCCGACCCGTTTTTTGCTCGGCCCACCGGCACCGCGGTATGGTTGCAAGGGAGGGCTGACGATGGACTGCTCAGGTAACTTTCGCCGGCTTCGACTGACCGCGGCCGCGGCCGCGCTGGGCTGGCTGACCCCGGCCCTGGCTGCGGCCGAGATCCGGATCACGGGCCTGACCGCCGACGGGGTTTCAGTGCCGCTGCCTGCCACCCTTGCGAGGACGGCTGCGAATGCGGCCCGCGAGCGGCCGCTGGTCCGCGTGCCCGCCCGCACCCGCCGGCTCGAGATCAGCTACGCCGGCGGGGAGCCGACCGACCCGGCGGCCGACGACGGCGCCGAGCCGGCGACCTTCGCCCGCGGCACCCGGCTCCGGCATCGGCTCGACGGGGTGGACGACGGCTGGCAGGCCCCGCCCGCCAGTGGCCGCGTGTTCCTCCAGTTTCATGATGCCGCCGAACGAGTCGTCGATTCGGTGGAGACGGCCATGCATGGGCAATCGCCCGGCTGGACCGGCAGCCTGGAGCGGTCGCCGTTTGTCGATTACTCGCTCGCCGCCACCGCCCCGCCACGGGCGGCGTGGGTCACGGCCCACTTCCTGTCCCACGGGGTGGAGGCGGGCCGCGAGGTCGTCGGCCAGATCGGTATCGATGCGGTCGTGATCACAGTCACGCCGCCCGGCGGCGGCGAGCCGGTGCCCCATCCGCTGCCCGTCGGCGCGGCGGCCGGAGTGTCCGAGCCGCTCGACACGCCGACCGGCTGGACCCGCCGCGGCAGCTGGGGCCGGATGGCGCAACTGGTCGGCGGCGGCTCCCCCGATTCGGGACTGATCCTGGCGATCATCGACGACGACCCCCGCCAGTATGGCAATTGGACGTCGGTCACCCGGGTGCCGGTCGCCCCCGGCGACGCGGTCGTACTCGGCTGGCGGGCCGCCCACAGCCTCGGCCTCGGGGCCGCAGCCGGCGCCGAGTATCGCGACCTTCCCCCCGGCACCCTCTGGTTTCGGGCCGGCACCTTCCGCCCGGCCGGCGACCCGACCGGTGATGAGGCGAGCCTGGGCATCGAACTGGTCGTGCCCTGGCACGAGCGGCCGCAGGTGCTCATCGGCGGCCTGTTAGCGGCCACGGGCCTGGCCCTCGCCGGCGGCCGGTCGCTGGCCCTGCGGCGGATCAAGCGGCGGCTCGAGGAGGTGGAGCGGGCCCATGCGGTCGAGCGGGAGCGGACCCGGATCGCCCGCGACCTCCACGACGAGGTGGGGGCGGCCCTCACCGAGATCGCCATGCAGCAATACTGGGTGCAGCGGGAGATGGAGGGGGTGGCGCCGGCCACGACCCTGGCCCGCGTCGAGCAGTCACGGCAGGCGGTGGTCGACCTGGTACGAAACGTCGATGCCATCGTGTGGGCGGTCAATCCGGCCAACGACACGCTCGACCGGTTCATCCCCTACCTGACGCATTCGGTCGAGCAGTTCCTGGAGAGCGCCGGCGTGGCGGCCCGGATCGATGCTCCCGACAGGCCTCCCCCCCTGCCGCTCGAGGGCTCGCTGCGGCACGGGCTGTTCCTGACGGTCCGCGAGGCGGTCAACAACGCCGTCAAGCATGGCCAGCCGGCGACCGTCTGGCTCACGATCCACGTCCACGAGGATGAGGCCGCGCGGCTCCGGCTCTCGATCGTGGTCGCCGACGACGGCCGCGGTCTGGCGGCCGGATCGCCTGCGGCCGCCGCCCCGCCGGACGGCGAGCAACTCGCTTCGGCCGCCGAGAACCGGCTGGGCATCGAGAGCATGCGTCGCCGGGTGGCCGAGGCGGGGGGCTGGTTGACGATCGAGCCGCGGAGCCACGGAGGCACGGCCGTCACGATCGACGTGCCGCTCGAGCCGGCGGTGTCGGAACGTTTCCGACCGGACGGCTGACACCCCCCCTCCGCTCAGGCCAGACGTGTAGTCTGATGGGATCACGAGCGCCCAGGTTTTCAGCCCCATGCCCACCGCGACCGATCAGATCCGCGTGGCCATCGTCGAAGACGATGCCCGGCTGCGGCGGGCCTTTCTCGAGGCCCTCACCAGCGCCCCCGACTGCCAGCCGGTGGCCGCCTGCGGCACGGCCGCCGAGGCGGTCGCCACGATTCCGGCGGCCCGCCCCGACGTGGTGATCGTGGACGTGAACCTGCCCGACTCCCGCGGCGTCGAGCATGTGGCGGCGTTGGCCGCGGCCCTGCCGGATGCCCAAATCCTGATCGTGACGGTCTACCAGGATCCCGAGACCACCTTCCAGGCCCTGGCGGCCGGGGCCGACGGCTATCTCGTCAAGCCGGTGATGCCCGACCGGCTGCTGGCGGCCGTCCGCGAGGTCCGCGAGGGGGGCGTGCCGATGACCCGCACGATCGCCCGCAAGGTGATCGAGGTGTTTCGCAGCGAGGAGGCGGCGGCCGCGGCCCAGCCGGTCAACCGGCCGGCGACAGCCGAGGCCGGGCCGGAGGCGCTGCTGGCCCCCCGCGAGCGGCAGGTGCTCGAGCTGCTCTGCGAGGGCTGCTACTACAAGGAGATCGCCAAGCGGCTGGGAATCTCGATCTCGACGGTGGGCACCTACGTGCAGCGGATCTACGACAAGCTCCACTGCACCAACCGCTGGGAAGTGGTCGCCAAGGCCCGCCCCGGCCGCTGACGCCCCGGGATCCCCACGCGGGGGGATTCCGGCCGAAGCCGCCCTCGGAAACGTTGCCACAGCCCATGTCGTAACTATTGCGACAACGTTCTCGACTCCAGTGCGTATCATTCAAGGGATTGGATTTGGGGGGTTTCGTCCCCGTGGCAGACCCGTTGGCGGAGACTTGTCATGCACCAGCTTGGAACTCGCATCGCGGCCGCAATCCTGGCGCTGAACCTGGCAGGGTTCTCGACCCAGAGCCGGGCCGCCACGGTCACCAAGGCCAACAACACCGACGCCCTCGACCAGGGTTCGAGCTGGGTCGGCGGCGTCGCACCCGGCTCCGGCGACACGATCGTCTGGGACAGCACGGTGACCTCGGCTAACACCGTACTCCAGGGGGGCGATCTTTCAGTGCAGGGCATCCGGATCGAGAATCCTGGCGGCCTCGTGCGAATCGACGGCGATGCCGCCCAGACGCTGACGGTCGGCGCGGGTGGCATCGATCTGAGCACTGCCACGCAGAACCTCAATCTGGCAGCGAGCGGCGAGCTCGCCGTCCGCCTGGCGATGGGGGCGAACCAGATCTGGAACGTGCCGGGCGGCCGGTCGATCACCTCGGGAAACATCAACACCCTCGGCGTTCTGGTCGCCAACAACGGCCACACGCTCACCGTTGATGGCGGCGGCGGCGTGTTTCTCGGCTCCTATGAGGGCAGCGGCGGCTTGACCGTGCAAGGCGGGAGTACCTTGCATTTGCGAGACGCCGGATTGTTCGCCTATTCCGGCGGACTCACCCTCACCGGCAGCACGCTGGTCATCCGCGGCATCTTTAGCCAGGCGGGAGAGCGGCCGCTCGGCTCCGGCAGTCTGACGGTGCACGACGCCACCCTCAACCTGATCGTGGGCAACTCCGCCTACAACCACGGCAATGCCGTGGCGATGAGCGGCAACCTCAGCATCAACAACTCGAGCATCAGCGGCGGCAATCCAGGCCGCGATCAGACCTTCGGCACGCTGGCGATCAGCGGCTCGGGCACGCTGGCCGTGACCGCGACCGGCACCAACGACGCGAGCATCATCTTCGGCGCCACCACGCTCTCCGGCAGCCCGACCTTCGACGTCGGCAGCCGGGAGGGCAACGGCCTCCGGCTCGGGGCGATCGGCGAGAGCGGCGGCACGCGGAGCATCACCAAGGCGGGAATCGGCACGCTGCAGCTGGTCGGGGCGAGCAGCTACACGGGCACGACGACGATTTCCGACGGCACACTCGTTCTCACAGGTGCCGGCAGCCTGCCCGCCGCCGGCGCGGTCTCCAACGCCGGCACGCTCGACATCAGCGGCATCACCGCCTCGGGCACCACGGTCGGCTCCCTCGCCGGCGCGGGCTCGGTCGCGCTCGGCGGCAAGACGCTCACGCTCGGCGACGCCACGAGCACCGCCGTGGACGGCGTCATCTCCGGCGTGGGCGGCTCGCTCGTCAAGCAGGGCTCGGGCGCGCTCACGCTCTCCGGAGCGAACACCTTCGACGGCACGCTCACCGTGGCCGCCGGCACGCTGGCGATCGCCACGATCACCGATGCCGGGGTTGCCGGTCCGCTCGGAGCCGGCTCGGCCGCCGTGGTGCTGGGCGACTCGGGCTCGACCGGCACGCTCTCCTACACCGGGCCGACGGCGGCGAGCACGCGGCCCTTCACGGCGGCCGGCGGTGGCACTGCCGCCTTCTCGATCACCGAGGCCGGCACCACGCTCACCCTCTCCGGCCTGATCGACGGGGCCGGCGACAAGCGGTTCGGCGGGGCCGGCAGCTACGTGATCGGCGGCGGCTTCGGCGGCTCCGGCACGGTCACCAAGACGGGCTCCGGCTCGCTGACGCTCACCCAGGCCGGCCATGCCGGCGGCTACGAGATCGAGGCCGGCCGGCTCAACCTCAACGCGGCCTCGGCGATCGGCAACGCGACGTCGCTGGCCCTCGGCAGCGGCGTCGAGCTCGACAACACCTCCGGGGCCGCCGTCACCATCAACAACGGCACGGTGGCGATCGCACTCGGCTCGAGCCTCGACTTCGTGGGCACGCAGGATCTCAACCTGGGCCTGGGCACGGTCACCCTCGGCTCGTCCGCGGCGATCGACGTGGCCGCCGGCACGCTCACCTTCGGCGGCAACGTGGTCGATGGGGGCGGCGGCTTCGGGCTCACCAAGCGCGGGGCGGGCACCCTCGTGCTGTCCGGCCTCACGACCGGCGCCTTCTCGGGCAACTCGGTGATCGAGGCCGGCGAACTCCACCTCTCCGGCACGTCCGTGCTCGGGGGGGGAGCGGGCTCCACGCTCACCCTCAACCCCGGCGGCACCCTCCGAATCGGCGGCACGGCCAGCACCGGCGGCGTGACCATCGTGGACAACGGCGGCATGAAGATCGTCGAGACGCTCCAAAACAGCGGGCAGACCTTCGCGGTCTCGACGGCACTCTCGGCCAGCGACGCCTTGTTCAATGGCGTCCAGACGATCGCCGCGGGCGTGACGGTCTCCGCCAGCCAGGACTGGTTGGGCTCGATTCCCGCCTCCCCCACCGCCGGCCGAATTGTGCTGGAAAACGCCGCCGTGCTGGCCAGCACGAACGCGATCGACATCGACGCCAATAAGGGGATCACTCTGGCGGGGGCCTCGGCCACCTTCGACACCTCGGCCGGCTCGATCTTCCTGCGGCCGGTGATCAGCGGCTCGGGGCAGCTCGTCAAGATCGGCTCCAATGGCTTCCGGCTCTACAACACGGGCAACGACTACACCGGCGGCACGGTGGCGCGGGAGGGGACGATCGGTATCTACGGCGACGGCAGCCTCGGCGCGGTCTCCGGAGCCCTGCTCCTCGACGGCGGCACGGTCAACTCGGCGCAGGGCACGTCGGGCCAGACGATCACGATCGACACCTCTCGCGTCGTGCAGCTGGCCAACGGCAAGACCAGCGGTCTGGCGGCGACCAACGGCAGCACACTGGCCTACGCCGGCGTGCTGGCCGAGGCGGCCGCCGGCGCGGCAGCCGGCCTGCGGATCGGCGCGGCAACCCAGGGGGGCACCGTGCTGCTCGGCGGCGCCAACACCTATGCCGGCGACACGACGATCGCCGGGGGCACGCTCAAGCTCGGCAGCGGCGGGTCGTTGGCGAATAGCCCCACGATCATCGTCGGCGACGCGGGCTCGACCGGCGCGGTCTTCGACATTTCCGAGAAGACCGCCTTCGCGATCGCCGCGGGCCAGACGCTCTCCGGCAAGGGCACCGTGGTGCTGGGCAGCGGCACGAATCTCACGATCGCCGGCCTGCTCTCGCCCGGCAACAGCCCGGGGCTCTTGACCTACGACGGCGGCGGCACCGTGACGCTTGCCGGCACGACCCTGATGGAGTTCACGGGCACCGCCCGCGGCGTCGATCCTGGCTACGACGCGATCGACCTGCTCAATGGCACCGACCTGACCTTCGGCGGCACTCTGAATCTCGACTTCAGCCAGACCTTCGCCGACGGCACGACCTTCAGCCTCTTCACCCCCGACGGCACCTCGAGCCTGACCAACACCTTCTCCTCGATCACGATGGTCGGTTCGGCCTACACCGACCTGACGTTCACCGACAACGCCGGCTTCTGGACGACCAACGTCGGCGGGGCCAACCAGTCGATGACCTTCGACAGCTCGACGGGCGAACTGGCGATCCTCGTCGTGCCCGAACCCGCCACCCTGGTGCTCGTCGCGGCCGCCGCCGGCCTCGCCCTGCTCCGGCGGCGCCTCGCTCCCCGCCTTCCTGGCCGCCTCCCATGACACCCGCTCCGCGGACCCGTTCGGCCTTCTCGCTGGTCGAACTCCTCACGGTGATCGCGATCATCGCGGTGCTCGTGGGCCTGCTTCTGCCCGCCGTGCAGTCGGCCCGAGAGAGTTCCCGACGGTCGTCCTGTGCCAACAATCTCAAGCAGCTGGCCCTCGGCTGCCTGCAATACGACGCCTCGCAGGGCCACTTTCCCTCCGGCGGCTGGGGCTTCCAGTGGACGGGCGACCCCGATGCGAGCCTCGGTCAGACCCAGCCGGGGGGCTGGTCGTATCAGATCCTGCCCTTCATCGAGCGGAACGACCTGTTCGACATGGGGACCGACGGCGTTGCCCCCCGCACCGAGCCCAACTTCAATGCCGCCGCCTCGGCCACCCAGAACCAGGCGGCCCGCGACCGCGGCGGCGTGGGAGTCGCCCTGTTCACCTGCCCGACCCGCAGGGGCGTGGGAGGCCAGCCCTGCACGAACCGGGCCACCCTCAACATGGCCCCGATCTCCGTCTCGGGCGGCATCGACTACGCCGGCAGCGCCGGCAACGCCTCGCCGGTCGCCACCTTCAGCGGAGCCAACGCCGGCAGCAACGGCTTTCCGCTCCTGGCCGAGCTCACGACCGGTGCCACCGGGGTCATCTTCCCTTGCTCGCGAGTCAGCGCGGCCCACATCAGGGACGGGCTCTCGGTCACCTTCCTGCTCGGCGAGTACAACCGCAATCCCGACGACTACGGCACGGCCCTGCCGAGCATCTACGGCGGCGGCAGCCTGGTCGTTTCGCTCTCGGCGCTCGCCCAGGACACGCCCGGGCTGGCCACGACAGGTGGCTTCGGGGCCGCCCATGCCGTGAGCTGCTTCTTCGCCTTCTGCGACGGGGCCGTCCGCCCGGTCCGCTACGACATCCCGGTCCAGCTCCGCAACCAGCTCGCGAACCGCAGGGACCGGGCGCCAGCCAACCTCGAAGACCTCTGACCGGCCCGGCTGTCGCATCCATTGCGACAGGCGGGTCGCAGCCGGCCGGACTAGAGTGAAAAGGTAGCGTCTCGGCCGCCCCGCCCACCTCTCCCGGAATCATCGTCATGCTCCGTCGCACCTTCCTCCGCGGATCGGGCGCCCTTCTCGGGCTGCCGTTCCTCGAGTCGCTCCGCCCTGCCCGGGCCGCCGGCCCGGCGGCGGCCCCGCCCCGGCGGATGCTCGTGATCATGTCGAACATGGGGGTGACGCCGCGGAACTTCTTCCCCGCCACCGCGGGCCGCGACTACGACTCGACCCCCTACCTCGACCTCCTGGCCCGGCACCGCGAGCGGTTCACGGTTTTCAGCGGCCTCTCGCATCCGGGCGTGGGGGGCGCCCATGCCACCGAGAAGAGCTTCCTGAACGCCGTTCCCAACCCCGGCCGGAGCACCTACAAGAGCCAGATCTCGATGGATCAGCTGGCCGTCGAGAGCTCCCCGGTCGCCACCCGCTTTCGGTCGCTCGTGCTCCTCGTCGGCAAGCCCGACATCGGCCTTCCCTCGACGACCCGGGCCGGCGTGCCGATTCCCCCGGAGAGCGACCCGGTGGCCCTCTACAGGAAGCTCTTCGTGCAGGGCACGCCCGCCGAGATCGAGGCTCGGCTCGACGACTTGGATAAGGGAGCGAGCATCCTCGACTTCGTGCGGGACGAGGCCCGGGGCCTCGCGCGGCAGCTGCCCTCCCGCGACCGGGCCCGGTTCGATCAATACTGCACGAGCGTCCGCGACCTCGAGGCCCGGCTGGCCGACGCCCAGGCCTGGGCCCGCCGGCCCAAGCCGGCCGTGCCGCTCGAATTGCCCCGCGTGCTCCCCGATGACGGGGAGATCCAGGCCCAGACCGACCTGATGTATGACATCACGCGGCTGGCCCTCGAGACCGACGCCACCCGGATCGTGAGCCTCTACCTCGGCCCGTTGCGGGTGAAGCCCAAGCTGCCGGGCATCTCCGGTGAGACCCACGGCCTGACGCACCACGGCGGCGACCCCGGCAAGCTGGCCCAGCTCCGCGTGATCGAGGAGATCCTCTTCACCTCGTTCGGCCGGCTGCTCGACGGGATGGTGGCCGCCCCCGAGGCGGGCGGCTCGCTGCTCGATTCCACGATGGTGCTGTTCGGCTCGAACCTCAGCAACGCCAGCTCCCACGACACCACGAACCTGCCGATCCTGCTGGCCGGCGGGGGCTTCCGGCACGGGCAGCACCTGGCCTTCGACCGCACGAACAACATGCCGCTGGCCAACCTGTTCGTCTCGATGCTCCAGCAGTACGGCCTTGAAATCGACCGGTTCGCCTCGAGCACCGGCACCCTGACGGGGCTCGAGCCGGCATGACCACCTTCCCGACCGCCACCGCCGGCCGGCCAACCGGTCCGCGCCTGGCCTCCCTGCTGGTGGCCTCGCTGCCGCTGACAGCGGGGCCGGTCCCAGCCGCCCCGCTGGATGGCTACTTCGCCGAGCACTGCCTGGTCTGCCACGCGGGGCGGGAGCCGGAAGGGGGCCTCGACCTCGAGCCGCTCCTGGCCGCCCGGGCCAAGCTCGGCAACGACGCTCTCGCCGACCCGGAAGCCCGCTCCCGCTGGGTCACGATCCACGACCGGATCGCCGCCGGCGAGATGCCGCCGGCCGACCAGGAGCGGCCTCCGGCCGCCGCGACGGAGGTGGTGCTCGCCGATGTGGCCGCCCGGCTCGTGGCCGCCGACACCGCCGCGGCCGCCCGCGACGGGCGGGCCGTCTCCCGCCGGCTCTCGGCTGCCGAGTTTGAAAACTCGCTGCGTGACCTGCTGGCCATCCCGGAGCTCGAGATCCGCGGGATGCTCCCTGCCGACGGCACCCGTCACGGCTTCGACAAGATCGGCGACGGTCTCGACATCTCCCACGTGCAGCTCGAGCAGTATCTCGCCGCCATCGACGTGGCCCTCGATCTGGCGATCGCCACCCGGGCCGAGCCACCGCCGCTGCTCCGGCACCGGTTCGACGTGGCCACGATGCTCAAGTTTCGCCAGAACCTCATCTCGGGGGCGGCGGTGCTCCTCGACGGCTTCGAGCCCGACACCCGCTGGTTCGGCACCGGCCGCCGCGACAAATCCCGCCAGGCCGGCGAACCGGCTCCCGGCATCGAGCTGGCGGGCCGGGGCGTCGGCTTCCTCACGCCCAATCTCGGCGGCCACGAGAAGTTCATCGGCTTCCTGCCGATCTTTCCCGGCACCTACCGGCTGCGGATGAGCATCTGGAGCTTCGTCTGGAACGAGGGCCGGGTGGAGCCCTCGCCCCGCACGGAAGTGGCCCTCCTCCAGCTCGGCCCCCGGACACTCGGCTACTTCGACGCCCCCTCCCTCGCGCCGCAGGTGCACGAGGTCACGACCTGGATGTCGGGCCACAAGCCGCCGCTCTTCGACGTGGCCTCGCTCACCTGGGAGAGCCGCAGCGGCGACAACGCCCGGCCCGGGATCGCCGTGGACTGGGTCGAGGTGGAGGGGCCGCTGGAAACCGTCTGGCCGCTGGAGAGCCAGCGGCGGCTGTTCGGCGACCTGCCGATTCGCCCCTTCGCCGAGTCGGGCCAGGGGCGGCCGCCGCGGCGGCTGCCGCTCGGGGGAGCCCGCTGGGCCTGGCCGAGCGATCGCGACCTGCCGGCTGCCGAACGCGACCGGCCGCTCGAGAGCGTCTGCTCCGCGGATCCGGCCGCCGACGCCGCCCGGCTCCTGGCCGCCTTCCTGCCACGGGCCTTCCGCCGGCCGGTCACGGCCGAGGAGGTCAGCCGGCACGCGGCGGTGGCCCTCGATCGGCTCGCCAAGGGCGACTGCTTTGAGGAGGCGATGCGGCAGGCCTACAAGACGGCCCTCGTCTCGCCCCACTTTCTCTTCCGCCGCGAGGCCCCGGGCCCGCTCGACGACCATGCCCTGGCCACCCGACTGGCACTCTGGCTCTGGAACGGTCCCCCCGACGGCGAGCTCCTGGAGCTGGCCGCGGCCGCCAGCCTCCGCGACGGGAGTGTCCTCCGCGGCCAGCTCGACCGGCTGCTCGCCGATCCGCGGAGCGCGCGGTTCGTGACCGACTTCCTCGACCAGTGGCTCAACCTCGCCGACATCGACGACACCGATCCCGACCGCAAGCTGTACCCCGAGTTCCAGCCGCTGTACCTCAAAGACTCGATGCTGGCGGAGAGCCGGGCCTTCTTCCGGGAACTGATCACCCACGACCTGCCGATCACCAGCCTCGTGGCCAGCGACTTCGCGATGCTCAACGAGCGGCTCGTGCAGCACTACCAGCTGACCGACCTGCCTGCCGGCCCGGTCGAGGGCAGCCGAATTCGCCGCGTGCCCCTGCCCCCCGAGAGTCACCGGGGCGGCTTCCTCACCCAGGGCGCCGTGCTCAAGGTCACCGCCAACGGCACCACCACCTCGCCGGTGATCCGCGGGGCGTTTGTCTCGGAACGCTTCCTGGGCACGCCGATTCCGCCCCCGCCCCCGAACGTGCCGGCCGTCGAGCCGGACACCCGCGGGGCGACCACGATCCGCGAGCAGCTCCTTCGCCACCAGGCCGACGCCACCTGTGCCGCCTGCCATCGGAAGATGGATCCGCCCGGCTACGCGCTGGAATCCTTCGATCCGATCGGCGGCTGGCGGGAACGCTATCGGTCGGAGGGCACGGGGGCCCCGGCCACCGAGCCGCTCTTCGACGGCCGCTCCCCCCGGTTTCGGCTCGGGCCGGCCGTAGACGCCTCGGGCGAGCTGGCCGACGGCCGCCCGTTCGCCGGCTTCGAGGAGTTTCGCGGCCTCCTGGCCGCCGCGCCCGAGCAGCTCGCCCGGGCCTTCACCACCCAGATGGTGATGTATGCGACGGGCGCCGAGCCCTCCTTCGCCGACCGGGCCGAGATCGACCGGATCGTCGCGGCCACCGCCGCCGGCGGCCACGGCCTCCGCTCGCTCCTCCATGCGATCGCGGCCAGCCCGCTGTTCACCGAGAAGTAGCCGGCCCGCTGCCCGCCGTCTCGTGGGGCAGACGTGCAGTCTGCCAATCCGGCCCGCCGCCTACTCGCCGCCGCGGAGCGCCCTCGGCAGCGGCGCGAGCTTCAGCTGCCACTGGGCGAAGGGCAGCTTGCCGTCGTCGCTGCCGACCGCGCCGCCCAGGAGCAGGCGATCGATCCGGGCCGTGTCGAGCCGGGCGTCGCCGAAGGCCTGGCTGCGGCCGATGATCGCCGTGCCGGCCACCCGCTCGGCCGCGAGCGTCGTCCGCTCGCCCGCCGCGGTGACTCCCTGCACGACGAGCTCCACCGGCTCGGCCGCCACCGGCTCGGCCGCCACCGGCTCGGCGGCCTCGTCCGGAGGCACGAGATCCTCGGGATGCAGCCAGATCACCCGCACGACCGACTCGCGGGGCAGCCTCTTCGTCTGGCCCAGCACCTCGAACCGCACTTCCTCGTCGTCGAGGCTCTCGAGCCGGCCCCGCAGGTAGTCGCCGTTCTCGAGCCGGATGAGATGGGTGGGCGGCCGGGCCTGCTGGCTGCGGGGCAGCGTGAGCAGCCGCTCGAAGACGGCCGGGGTTATCTTCCGGGAGGCGGCGGCCGGCTCGAGATCGACGGCCTTCAGGAGCGACTGGGGAACGGTCACCGGCTCCCGGCCGACCGACGCGGTCACCGGCGAGAAGAGCCGGACCCCGGCCGTGTCGATCCGCTCCACGCGGGCGGCCACACTGTCGCCGCTCTTGAGCACGGCGACCGCGGGGAAGCCGGCGGCCTCGCGGGCCACGACCGCCTGGCCGGCCGTCACCCGGGCGTGGGCCGCGAGCGCCTCGTCGAGGATCGAGCGGTCGGCCACGTAGATCAGCCCCCGCGCCAGTTCGATCGTGCGGGGCTTGCCCCCGTCCGCCGGCTCCATCCGGACGGCCACCTTGGTGCCCACCCGGCCGCGGAGGAGATTCATGATGCCCCCGAGTTCGAGCCCCTTCGACTCGACGAACGGGCCGTCGGCGGTCGGGCGGACAGCGAGGATCCGATCGCCGGGCTCGATCCGGCCATCGCGGGCCGCGGCCCCCTCCTCGCTGAGCATCGTGACCACGAAGAAGCCCTCGTCGTCCTGGTTGATCGCGCCGCCGATGCCTCCCACCTCCACCTGCTCCTCGCCCTCGGCGACCTGGGGCGGAGCCTTCCGGTCGCGTCCGGCCGCGCTGCCCGGCACATACTCCACTTCCGCCGCCAGCCGGTCGCGGGCGGCGGCGAAGCCTGCTGCGGTGAGGCTGCCGGCGGGCAGCCAGCCCAGGCCTCCGCCCCACTCGGCGGCATCCACCAGGCAGCCAGGCAGGCGGACGCCCTCGAGCAGGAGCGTGCCGGCCCGCCCCGGCAGCGGTGGCGGGGCCGCCGACCGCAGGCTCACGAGCGAGAGCAGGTCGGAGAGCGGCAGCGGAATCGGGCCTGTGACTCCCGGCCGCTCGACCAGGATCAGCCCGTCGGTCACCGCCACCAGGTCGCCGCTGATCACGCCGCCGCCGTGGCCCACCAGGCGGACGGCCGGCACGGGCTCGGGGCCGCCGCCCGCGGGCTCCCGGGCCGCTGAAAAGTCGATCGAGCGAAGTTCGGCGGCCGGCACCCGCACCGGCCCGTCGGCCGCAGCCACGACAAACTCCTCGGCAGCCGCGTCGAAGGAGGCCACGTCGCCTCCGATCACCCGACCGGCCCGGGTGGTCACGGCCGAGCCGCTCCGCTCGTCGAACAGCGGCTCGGCCTCCTTCCACTCGGTGACGCGGAGGCTCTCCAGGCAGATGTCGCCGGCCAGGAGGGTGAGCCGGAACAGGCCCGACGGGGCCCGGCCGTCGTCGGGCTTGACCGTCATCTCGACAATCCGTTCGCCCCCTCCCACCGCCGCGGCCAGTCGGCCGGTCTGCTGATCGACGAACAGGCTCAGCCGCAGCCGCCCCTTGGCCACCGCCGGCAGCTTGACCTCCTCCAGCCCGCCGCGGGCCCGTTCCTGACGGGCGATCATCCCGGTCCAGTCTCCCGGCCCGACCTCGATCAGCTCGAACCGAAACGGGTCGTCGAGCTTGCCGGCGGCGGCCCCGACCGAGACCACGAATTCCGGCTGCTTGCGCCAGGAGAGCACGAGGTCGTAGCGGGCCCGGGGCGGAGCCCCGACGTCTCGCCAGATGCCGGCCGCCCCGCGGTCGCAGACCAGCCGGGCTGCTTCATCCCGCCAGGAGTCGGCCGGCTCCTGCCGCCAGCCGGTCAGCCCGCCGGGGCCGACGTAGCCGCTGCCGCCAACCACATCGCGGGGGGCGAGCGAGAGCACGAGCCCGCGCTCGATCTTGACCGCCGGCTGCCCGGCGAGCGGAACCATGACCACGTGGTCGGCATCGATTCCCTCGAGGCCGCCGTCGATGATGTCGCCTCCGCGGAGCCGGCAGCGATAGCCCGTGGCGGGCTGGTTTGGCGGTGTGGTCTGGCCCCGCACGCCGCTGATCGCATCGAGGCGAAACTCGAAGGGAACGCCGAACAGGGGAGACTGCCAGCGGAGGGTCTCACGGCCGCCGGCCGCGGCCGCCTCGGCCGCGACGAACTCGCCCGGCAGGCTGCCGTTGCCCGGCAGGTCGAGCACGAACCGGGGCGGGGCGGCGGTCGCGGCCGCCCCGACGGTGACTGCGGCGACCGTAACGAGCACGGGTAGCACCAGCCTGTGGGACGGGCGCGGGGCCCGTCCAACAACTGCCGTGCGACCACGAATCTGGCACCGCATGACTCGCTCCATCCTGCTTGAGGGAGGCCCGCCCGCAGACCAAGCGAGCGTCACGGGCCAGGCCCCTAGCATACGCCCCGGCCGGCCACGCTACCGCATCCACCGATTGACACCCCCGCGGCCCCGCGGGGAGACTCAGGGTTTCGGTCGCGGGACGGACCCATGTTTTTCACAATGCCCTGCCCGACCTGTGGCAAG
>CAYRNG010000064.1:0-3227 GCA_964425395.1 uncultured Candidatus Kuenenia sp.
GAGAGTTCGGCGGGCCGCTTCCGGACGTGCTCGGCGAGCCCAAACCGCTCGAGTGGCCCGCGCACCCGCTCGGCCGCGGCCTCTCGGGTGAGGCCGTGCACGTGGACGAGCGGCAGCAAGAGATTGTCCATGGCGGAGAGATGCGAAAACAGATTGTATGCCTGGAAGACCGTGCCGACCGTGCGGCGATAACTCCGCAGGGCCGCTTCGTCGCGGGGCAGGGGGGCGCCGTCGAAGACCACGCTGCCCGCTGTCGGCACGTCGAGGCCCGCGAGAATCCGCAGGAGCGTCGATTTGCCGCCGCCAGACGGGCCGACGAGCACGAGGCTGCCGATGTCACCCGTCGTGAGTTCGAGGCTGTCGAGCACGGTCGTCGTGTCGAACCGCTGCGTGAGGCCGGTGATGCGGAGGTTCATGTCTCGTAGCGGAAGCGGTGTTCCAGCCAGCGGGAGAGGGCCGAGAGGGGGAGCGTGAGGAGCAGGTAGCCGGCGGCGAGCGGGAGGTAGCTTTCGAGCGTCGAGTAGGTGAATGAGTTCACCTCCTGGGCGTTGAGCGTGAACTCCGAGATCGCGATCACGGAGAGGAGCGACGAATCCTTGACGAGTGACACCAGTTGGCCGGCCACCGCCGGCAGCACGAGCCGCACCGCCTGAGGGAGCACGACGAGCCGGAAGGTCTGCCAGGGGGCCAGGCCGATCGCCCGGGCACTGTCGATCTGGGCCTTGGGGATCGCGTCGAGGCCGCCCCGGAAGATCTCGGCCATGTAGGCCCCGCTGAACAACGAGAGCAGAAGCACGCCGGCGACGTAGCGGTTGTCGAGGCCGACGGCCGTGGCCACCACGTAGAAGCCGATCAGGAGCTGGACGAGCAGCGGCGTGCCCCGGATCAGTTCCACGTAGACCCGGGCCGCCGCCTCGGCGAGCACGTTGCCCGATCGGAGCATCAAGGCCACGACGCCTCCCACGAGCACGCTCATGACCAGGGCCGCCAGGCTGATCCCGACCGTCACCAGCCAGCCCTGGAGAAACTTTTGCCGGTAGTCCCAGACGGCGGCCCAGTTCCACTCGTAGTTCACGCGGCCGAAGGCCGCCGCCGCGGCGATCAAGAGGACGGCGACGACGACGAGGTAGGCGACCCAGCGAGGCATCCAAACATCCTACCGCGAGGAGGGTCGGGGTCGCCCGTGCCAGGGTCGAATTCACCAGCACCAAACCGACCGCCTCGTAGCGGCGGGATTTCCTGGCGGGCAGGCGGAGCCTGGCATCCCGCCGGCCAGTTGGCGAAGCCCTGCCAGTGCCACGGGTAGCGGTTGGCCACGTCGCGCTGTCCGCGGGTTGAAAACCCGCGGCTACGTAGCGGCGGGATTTCCTGGCGGGCAGGCGGAGCCTGGCATCCCGCCGGCCAGTTGGCGAAGCCCTGCCGGAGCCACGGGTAGCGGTTGGCCACGTCGCGCTGTCCGCGGGTTGAAAACCCGCGGCTACGCCGGCGGCGCTAAAACAGGAACGGGATGCCCTCCCGCTTGAAGGAGGCCTTCTCGTCGGCCAGGAACTCGTCGCCGAGCCGCTCGAAGCCGCCGCCGCTGCGGAAGGCCGCGAGGAAGGCGTTGATCGCCGTTCGCAGGTCGTCGTCGCCGCGGCGGAGGCCGATCGCCCAGGTCTCCTCCCGGAAGGGCACGAGCACCGCCCGGGTCGTGTCGGGATGCCGGAGGTGGCCGCGGAGCACCGAGAGGGAGTCGTAGATAAAGGCGTCGGCCTTGCCCTGGACCACCTCCATCATGGCGGCCGACTCCTTGTCGAGCACGAGGAGGCGGGCCTGCTTCAGATTCGCCGCGGCGTACTGGTGGCCGGTGGTGCCCTTCTTGACGGCCACGGTCCGGCCCCGGGCGTCGAGATCGGCGGCCGACGCGACCGGCGAGTCCACTGCCACGAGCAGGGTCAGGCCGGTCTTGAGATACGGATCCGAGAAGGCGATCGCCCGGGCTCGCTCGGGCGTGGCCGAGAGCGACGAGATGATGCAGTCGATCTTGCCCGTCCGGAGGGCCGGGATCAGCCCGTCGAAGGCGATGTTTTCGATCACCAGTTCCCGGCCGAGGTGCTCGGCCAGGGCCTCGGCCAGACGGACGCTCACGCCCGTCGGCCGGCCCGCCTGATCGGTCATCTCGAAGGGGGGATAGGAAAGCTCCATCCCCACCCGGAGCGGGCCGGCCGCACGGGCCACGGCGGGGACCGTCACCGCGGCGACCGCGAGGAATGTCAGGGCAAGCGGGAGTGAGCGGCGGCGCATGATGGAGCGGCGAGGGGGAGGGGAAAGGGGACAGTCCCCTGCCGGGGAACACAGGAACGGGGACAGTCCCCTGCGGGGACCCTTTCCGTTGTACCCGCTCAGGCAGCGCGGCGGGCGGATGCGGCCGCCGGCGCTTCCAGCGGCACCAGCCGGGCCCGTTCGGCCAGCCGGTAGACGCGGCCCCGCCAATGCACGTGGGGCACGGCGAACGTGGCGAACCAGCCGGCGGCGTAGATGGCGTCCTTGAGGGGCAACGCCGCGACATGCCGCCAGGCGGGCCAGGTGCCCCGCAGGATCCGGGCGGCGGAGGCCTCGAGCGCGATCTTGCCCACGAGCAGCGGCACCACGGCCGCCGCCCAGGGCGTGGCCAAAAGCAGGAGCGTCCAAGGCAGCGGATTCATGAGCAGTTCCAGCGGATAGGCCGCCGGCACCAGCCGCCGCCGCAGGCCGGCGTGCCGGAGGTGCCGCTGCCAGAGCCCCTGCCACGACCAGGTGCGATGCACGATCCGCACAGGATCGGGGGCCAGCGCCAGCCGCCAGCCGGCCTCACCCACCAGCCGGCCGAGCTCCGCATCGTCGGCCGCGTTGTCGCGGACGGCCGCCAGGCCGCCGGCGTCGGCCAGCGCCTCGCGCCGCACCCACTCCCCCTTGCCGTTGACGATGTGCTGGCCGGTGAGGAGCGTGGCGGAGACCGCCAACAGCCCGGCCAGTTCGACGTAGTGAAGGTTTTCAAAAGCCGCCGGCAGCGTCTCCTCGCCGCTGCCCACGACCGCCTGGTAGGCCATGCCCACCCGCGGGTCGGCGAAGGCCGGCAGCACGCGGGCCATCTCGTCAGGGGCGACGCGAACGTTGGAATCGGAGAGCAGGAGGATCTCGTGCTTGGCGACGGGCAGCATCCGCTCCTGGAGGCCGACCTTCGGGTTGGCGGCGTCGTCGTTGGCCCC
>CAYRNG010000065.1:0-2926 GCA_964425395.1 uncultured Candidatus Kuenenia sp.
CCCTCGCTGCCGATCGTGGTGATCATCGAGGTGATGATCTCCTCGCGGATCGCGTCGAGCGGCGGATTGGTCACCTGGGCGAAGAGCTGCTTGAAGTAGTTGGCGAGCAGCTGCGGCCGGTCGGAGAGCACCGCCAGCGGGGTGTCGTTGCCCATCGAGCCGATCGGCTCCGCGCCTGCCGAGGCCATCGGGCCGAGGATCACGCGAAGATCCTCGAGGGTGTAGCCGAAGGCCCGCTGAAGCTGGAGCAGGCTGGCCCGCTCCTCGGGAATCCCCAGCGGGTCGGCCAGGGCGTCGAGCCGCACCTGGTTGCCGGCCACCCACTCCCGCCAGGGCTTGGCCGTGGCCAGCTTCCGCTTGATCTCGTCGTCTTCGATGATCCGGCCTTCCTTGGTGTCGACCAGAAACATCCGCCCCGGCTGGAGCCGGCCCTTGCGGACGACCTCGCCCGGCGGCAGTTGGAGCACCCCCGCCTCGCTGGCCATCACCACGAGCCCGTCCTTGAGCTGCCACCAGCGGCCGGGCCGGAGGCCGTTGCGGTCGAGGGTGGCCCCGATCCGCACGCCGTCGGTGAAGGCCACCGCCGCCGGTCCGTCCCAGGGCTCCATCAGGCAGGCCTGGTACTCGTAGTAGGCCTTGAGGTCGTCGGCCATGCTCTCGTGGCCGCTCCAGGGCTCGGGGATGCACATGCTCACGGCCTCCTCGATCGGCCGGCCGGCCAGCACCAAGAGCTCGAGCGCGTTGTCGAAGCAGGCCGAGTCGCTGCCCCCCTCGCGGATCACCGGCTTGATCTTCTCGAGATCGGGCCCAAACACCGGATGGGCCAGCATGCTCTCGCGGGCGTGCATCCAGTTGATGTTGCCGCGGACGGTGTTGATCTCGCCGTTGTGGGCCAGGTACCGGAAGGGATGGGCCAGGTCCCAGGTGGGGAAGGTGTTGGTGCTGTACCGCTGGTGGACGAGGGCCAAGCCGCTCGTGAGCCGCTCGTCGGCCAGGTCGGGGAAATACTTGGCCACCTGATCGGCCAGCAGCAGCCCCTTGTAGACGAGCGTCTTGCTCGACAGCGAGCAGACATAGACATACGCCTGCTCCGAAAGGCCGAGCGACCCCAGCTCGATCCCGAACCGCTTGCGGAGCACGAACAGCTTCCACTCGAAGTGCTCGCGGGCCACCTCTTTGCCGCGGCCCACGAAGGCCTGGCGGATGAACGGCTCGACGTCGCGGGCCGTGTCTCCGATCAACGCGTGGTCGGTGGGCACTGTCCGCCAGCCCAGAAAGTCGAGACCCTCCTCGCGGCAGAGCTTCTCGAAGAAGGCCTCGGCCGCCTCCCGCTCGCCCTCGGAAGGGGGCAGGAAGACGTTGCCCGTGGCCCAGTCGCCGGCGGCCGGCAGCGTGATGCCGGCCTGGGGGGCGGCCACCGCGAAAAACTCCTGCGGCAATTGGATCAGGATCCCGGCCCCGTCGCCGGTCAGCGGGTCAGAGCCGGTGGCCCCGCGGTGAGTGAGGTTTTCGAGCACCTCGAGCCCCTGCCGCACGATCCGGTGGCTCTTGCGGCCGTGCATGTTGACGACGAAGCCCACGCCGCAGGCGTCGTGCTCCATGCCGGGGTCGTAGAGGCCCTGGGCGGGGGGCAGGCCAGGGCCGCGGGGTGGGCGGGCGGTCACGTCGTTCAGGTCCTTCAGCACGTGGGTGGCGTCCAAGTCGTTCGTGGCGGGAATGGCGTTCGGATCAGGCATGGTAGGCAGGCCGTTCAAGGCGGGGGCTCGGGGGATCAGCCGGTGGCGGCGGCGGCCGTCGGCAGCACGTCGAGGTCGGCGGCGTGGCCGCGGAGGAGATCGAGAAACCGCTGGGCGGTCGGGGCCAGGGGGCGGTTGCGGCCGCGGATGATTCCCAGCGGCCGAACCAGCTGGCGGGCGGCCTCGTCGTCGGCCACCCGCACGCAGGCCAGGCTGCCCGCAGCCACCTCGCGGACGACCGAGGGCTCGGGCAGGATCGAGAAGCCGGCGTCGATCTCGATGGCCCGCTTGATGGTCTCGATGTTGTCGAACTCGAGCATGATCTGGGGCGTGACGTCGTGGGCGTCGAGCACCCGGTCGATCTCGTGGCGGATCACGAGGTCGGCATCGAAGGCCACCATCGGCAGCCCGGCGAGCGCGGCGAGCGCCGCCTCCTCGGCGGCGGCCAGCGGATGGTGGGGTGAGCAGACGATCACCAGCCGCTCCTCCCGCCAAGGCTCGGCCTCGACCAGCCGGGTGCTCCGCGGGTAGCTGACGATCCCCAGATCACATTCGGCGTTCTCGACCGATTCGAGCACCCGCTCGGGATGGAGGTATTCAAGCCGGACGTTGGCCTTGGGATGCTGGCCGCGAAACTCCTGCACGTAGCGGCTCATGTGGTGGAGGCCGACCGAATAGATCGCCGCCACCCGGACGCGGCCGGCCACTTCGTCGTGGAGCGAGCGGACCTCGTCCTCGAGCGCCTCGTAGCCGGCCAGCAGCTTGCGGCACCCGTCGAAGAAGGCCTTGCCCTCGGGCGTGGGGGCGAGCGGCCGCTTCGACCGCTCGATGAGCTGCACGCCGAGCCGGCTCTCGAGCTGGCCGACCACCTGGCTGGCCCCCGACTGCGAGATCTGGTTGTCTTCGGCAGCCCGCGAGAAGCTTCGCCGCGAGACGATGTCGCAGAAGATTTTCAGGCTCTTGAGATTCATGGCTCGAGCTCGGACGCGGCGGGTGCCTGAAACACAGCTGAAAACCCGGAGCCGGGATCAGAGTTGCCGCCTCTTCCCGGATGAGATTTCCGAATAGAGCCCAGCTGCACTATTTGGAAAACAAATACAATCTACCCCTGTTCCGGCCGCCGTCAACCATCTCTCACATAGAAACCCCGGGCGCTAGCCCGGGGACTGCCCCATAGAAACCCCGGGCGC
>CAYRNG010000066.1:0-5831 GCA_964425395.1 uncultured Candidatus Kuenenia sp.
GGCCCGTTCCACCCCCTGGGCCGCCGCGAAGGCGTCGTCCCAAAAGACGTCGTAGCCCAGCGGCTGCATCCCGAAGGCCCGGGCCCGGATCGCCACCTCGCGGCCGATCCGGCCGAGCCCCACGATCCCGATCGTCTTCCCGAGCAGTTCGTGGCCGGTCTGCCGCTGCCAGCGGCCCGCCCGGGTCGAGTCGCAGTGAAAGAGGAGGTTTTTCTCGAGGGCCAGGAGCAGCAGGAAGGCATGCTCGGCGACGGTCGTGTGGTTAACGCCCGGCGTGAACAGCACGGGGATGCCCAGCTCGGTGCAGGCCGCCACGTCGATCTTGTCGACGCCGATGCCATACTTCGAGATCACCCTGAGCCGGGGCGTCGCCTTGGCGAGCACCGCCCGGGTGATGGAGTCGTCGCCGCAGATGAAGCCGTCCACCTCGCCGACCAGGGCGAGCGTGTCGGCCTCGGAGAACGGTCCGCGGGCTGTCACGATCTCCCAGCCGGTGGCGGCAAGCCGGTCGTGGTGGCCGCCGGGGGTGTCCTGAAAAGAGGTGGTGGTCAGCAGGATGCGGGGGGGCATGGCGGCAGCGAGGGGACGGGAGGCGGTCGCGATGCTGCAAACGCTACCGAAACCCGCTTGCCCCCGCAATCGGCCGCATTCCTCAAGCCTCGGCCGCCCCGCCCAACTCCGCCACGCCCCGCTCCACGACAAACGCTTCGAGCAGCGCGGCGTGCCTGCCGGTCCACTTCCAGAGGTGGCAGTCGCGGCGGTCGGCCTCCCCCGCGCCGGCAATCCCGGCCCGATGCAGCCAGTAGGCCTCGCCAGGGCCGAGCGGATGCCGCTGAAATTCGACGTGCCGCTGGCGGGGCACGCGGGTCTTGATCCAGTTCCAGACGTTCACGTGCAGGTGATGGTGCTCGTCGGGCTGGCGGACGCACCACAGCCGATACTCAAGCTCGGTGACCGCCACGACCCGGCCGGCCAGGCTGCGGGCCGGCAGGCTGCCCGCCTCGGTGAGCGCGGCCACGAGCGGAATGCCCACTGCCGAGGTCGTGATCACGATCGCCGGATCGGGGTCGCCGTCGGCATCCCCCTCGGCCAGCCAGGCCCGCCGGCAGGCGAGCACGTCGTCGAAGCCCGTCAGCCAGGTCGAGAGCTGGGCCGCCAGGATCGACCGCTCGGCCGCCTGCTCGGCGGGGCTGGCCGCGGTCACCAGCGGCTTGGTTCGCCGCTGCTCGGTCGCAAACTCGCCGAGGCCATCGAGCCAGGTGCGGGTGTGTGGCAACATGATCTCGAAACAGGCAGACTTTCGGGTCCAATTCGCCGGCCGACCGAGGACCGGTCCGAGGAACGATCATATGGCCGCCCGCCCCTCCCCTGCCCCCCTGCCCGCTGCAATCGTCGTGATGGGCGTCAGCGGCGCCGGCAAGACAGTTGTGGGCCGCGGCCTCGCCGCCCGGCTCGCCTGGGCGTTTCACGACGCCGACGAGTTTCACCCCCCGGCCAACGTCGCCAAGATGCGGGCCGGCCAGCCGCTCACCGACGCCGACCGGATGCCCTGGCTGGAGCGACTCGCCGCCGTGCTGACCGCGGCGGTGGCCGGTGGCCCGCCGCTGGTGCTCGCCTGCTCGGCCCTGGCTCGGCGGCATCGAGATGCGCTCGGCCTGCCCGCTGCCCGGATCCGGCTCGTCCACCTGACTGGCCCGCCTGCGGTGATCCGCCAACGCATCGAGCAGCGGGCGGGCCACTTCATGCCCGCCACGCTGCTCGACAGTCAACTCGCGGCACTCGAGCCTCCCCAGGCCGCCGAGACGCCGATCGTGGTCGACGTCTCGGCCGAGCCCGAGGAGATCGTGGGGCGGATCACGGCGGCCCTGGGGCTGCCCTGACCGCCGCCCGCGACTAGCGGCCGAACCGCTGCCGGAGCCACTCGTTCTTCCGCCGCTCGAGCTCGATGAGCTTCGAGACCGGGCCCTGGCGGCCGCCGTTGAGCTCGGGCCGGGCAGGACGGGCCGCCTGGTTGGCGGAGGCGGTGGAGGCGACGACGAACGAGGCGACGAGGGCGACGAGGAGCATGAGACGGTGCATGGGAGCACTCCAAGGGGGGCGGGAGAAGAACAACCGGGACGTGGAAGACCGGGCCCGGGCGAACGCCGAGGCCATTGGTCGCTGGAGGGGATCGGCGTGGGGCGGGCCGCCACTTGATCAGCGGCTCGGCCCGCGGTGCGTGCGGCACGTCCCGCACCACGCGTCGCGGGAAATGAAAAAAACGCCCCGGAGGCAGTGGCGATCGCTTGACGCGCACCGGTTCCCGTGCCGCTTGCGTCCGTCACGCCGGATGCGTCCGTCACGCCGTGACGGACGATCCCGCCAGCCAGTTGAGGCTGCGGCCTCCGTGGGTCGGGGTTGCCCGTGCCATCTCGCCGGACGCTCGCCGGGGCCTGCCCCCGCCGCGGGGACTGTCCCCCTTCCGCCACAATCGGCTTCGCGGATCGGTGCCCCTCCAACGCCGTCTCGATTGGCACGCGCAGCCCCTCTCCCCGCCCCGCATTTCGCGGCTCAGCGACCTGCGGCTCCGTCCAGCGGGTTCTCGGGCCAGGCGTGCTTGGGATAGCGACGACGGAGCTCCTTGCGGACCTGCGGGTAGGTCCGTTCCCAGAAGCCGGCGAGGTCGTCGGTTACCTGTTGGGGCCGGTGGTTCGGGCCGAGGAGGTGGAGGAGCACCGGCAGGCGGCCGCCCGCCAGCCTGGGCGTCTCGGTGACGCCAAACACCTCCTGAATCCGGACGGCCAGGACCGGCGGTTTACCCGGCTCGTAGGCCAGCCGGTGCCGCTTGCCCTTGATCTCGAGGTGGGTCGGGGCGAGCCGCTCGATCTCGGCCACCCGGTCGTGGCCCACGAGTGACTGCACCGCCCCCAGCCAGTTGGCCCCCCGCAGTTCGTCGAGCGACCGAGAGCCCTGGCAGAGCTCGGGCAGGAGTCCGGCGATGTCGGCCTCGGCGAGCGCGGGCAGCCCCAGATCGGGGAGGGCCGCGGCCAGCCAGCGGGCTCGGGCCAGGAACAGTCCGGCGGCTGAATCGGCCTCGGGGACGACGCGGGCGAGATCCTTGGCCGCCTCCCGGGCCAGGATCGCGGCGGCGGCGGCAGGGTCGGCGATCGCGGCGGGCGTCTCCTCGAGCACGAGATCGAGCCAGCTTGTCCGCAGCCGCGCCTCGACCTGCTTGCGGGACGGGTGCCAGAGCAGCTCCTCGCGGGTCTCGAGGTTGGCCGCGGCCGCCGGCGGCTCGTCGAGCCAGCTCCGCTCGACGGCCGAGGCCAGCCGCACCTCCGCCTCGCCCCCCGCGTCCTGGACATCGATCGCCAGGAACAGCGGCTCGCCCCGCAGCCGCGAGGCCGTCAGCCGCACGCCCTTGCCGCCCACGAGCGTGCCCCGGTCCTGGGAGCCGGGCCGCTGCCGGGCCAGGCGGTCGGGAAAGGCGTCGAGCAGGGCCCGCCTGAGGGCCGTGGCCGGGTCGGCCGCCCGCTCTGCGAGCGGCAGGTCCACGAGCCGATAGAGCTGCTCGGCCGCGCGGAGCACGGCCTGGGCTCCGGCGGGATGGGGATCGAGGGCCGGGTCGTCGACGACCGCGCCGGCATGGAAGGCCTGCAGGGCGAAGACGCGGTCGCCGAGATCCGAGCGGCTGCGTACGGTCTGGCGGTCGCGTGGGCCGCCCCCGCGGGGCGTGCGGAAGGGGTCCCGCTCCGAGAGCAGCGCGGCCGCCAGCGACGCCTCGCGGAGCACGCCCTGCTCCGCCCCGGCCACGAGCAGCCGGGCCAGCCGGGGATGGGCGGGCAGGGCCGAGAGCCCGCGGCCGAGCGGCGTGATCACGTCGCGGCCCGACGCATCGGCCGCGGTGGCCCCGAGCCGTCGCAGGAGCGTGCCGGCCCGATCAAGCGACTCTTGGGGCGGCGGATCGAGCCAGGGAAAATCGTCCCGCTCGCCGATCGCCAGCAGTTGGAGAAGCGGCCCGGCCACGTCCTCGCGAAGGGCCTCGGGCGGTTCGGCGGCCGGCCGGTGCTGGTGGGCCGCCTCGTCCCAGAGCCGCCAGCAGATGCCCGGCTCGGTCCGCCCCGCCCGCCCGGCCCGCTGGTCGGCCGCGGCCTTCGAGATCGGCACGAGCTCCAGCCGCGGCAGGCCCGTCGCCGGCGCCACGCGGGCTTGCCGGGCCAGCCCTGAGTCGATCACGGCGGTCACGCCGGGAATCGTCACGGAGGTCTCGGCCACGTTCGTGGCCAGGATCACCTTCCGGCAGCCGATCTCGTCGATCACCCGGTCTTGCGCCTCCGGCGGCAAGTCGCCATACAGCGGCAACACGGCGTGCCCCTGCCGCTCGACAAGCGGGCCGATCGCCTCCTGGCAGCGGCGAATCTCGCCGACGCCGGGCAGAAAGACGAGCACGTGCCCAGCCGTAGCCCGCAGGGCAAGCGGCACGGTCTCGCCGACGAGCGCGACCAGATCCCGGCGGTCGCCGTGCCGCAGAGAGCGGGTCTCGACGGGATAGACCCGGCCCTCGGCGTGGATCACGGGGCAGGCGGCGGCCCCCTCCCCTGCCCCGAGCAGGGCCGCCACCGGCTCGGCGGCGAGCGTGGCGCTCATCACCACGACCCGCAGGTCGGGCCGCACCGTCTCCCGCAGCCGCACGAGCAGGCCGAGCACCAGGTCCATCTCCAGGGTCCGCTCGTGGAACTCGTCGAGCACGACCGCCGCGATCCCCGGCAGCGTGACGTCGGCCACGAGCCGGCGGAGCATGATCCCGGTGGTCTCGACGACCAGCCGGGTGTCGCGGCCCACCCGCGAGTCGAACCGCACCTGGTAGCCCACCTCGCCACCGACCGAGGAGCCCCGCAGGCGGGCGATCCGGTGGGCCACCGCCCGGGCCGCCAGCCGCCGCGGCTGGAGGAGCACCACCCGGCCGCCCGCTGCGACGTCGTCGAGCAGGGCCGCCGGTACGAGCGTCGTCTTGCCCGACCCCGGCGGCGCCGTCACCACCACCGCCCCGCCCCGCGCGGCGGCCACGACGTCGCCGAGGATGGCGGCGACGGGCAGGTCGGGGGCCCGGGATGAGACCGCACCGCCAGAAGGCAAACTCTTCATTCCGCCGATCTTACGGCCTCCCGCCGCGAAGTTGACACGCAGAATATACTTCTGTACAGTAATTAGTCCGTCGGCCGCGTCCGCTGGGCTACACTTCCAGGATGCCTGAGCCGCAGCAGCCCGACGAGTGGAAGATGCCCGGCCCCACGACGGTGGTGTTCGGGTTCGACGTGCTCGACCGGATCGAGGAGGCCATCGCCATGGTGAAGCAGCGGCTGCGGCGGGCGGTGACCGCGCTCGAGGCCCGGGGCATCCCCTACGCGGTCGTGGGCGGCCATGCGGTGGCGGCCTGGGTGTCGCGAATCGATCCGGCGGCGGTCCGCACGACCGTGGACGTCGATCTGCTCGTCACCCGCGGCGACTTCGAGGCCGTGAAGGCCGCCCTCGAGGAGGCGGGCTTCATTCACTCCTTCACCTTCGGCATCGACATCTTCGTGGACGGCCCCCAGGGCAAGGCCCGGGAGGCGGTTCACATTCTCTACGCGGGAGAACAGGTCAAGCCCACCGATCCGGTGCCGGCGCCCGGCCTGGAGACACTCGATGTCTTCGAGGGCTACCGGATCATGGATCTCGATCGGCTGATCGTGATGAAGCTGGTGGCCTTCCGTGACAAGGACCGCACGCACCTCCGCGACATGATCGACGTGGGCCTGATCGACGCTGCCACGCTCGAGCGGCTCCCCGAGCCGCTCAGGCCGCGGCTGGCA
>CAYRNG010000067.1:0-8741 GCA_964425395.1 uncultured Candidatus Kuenenia sp.
AGCCCGCTCCGGCCGGGACAGCCGCCGCTGGAGATCCTCCACGCCGAGGTCAACGGTGAAGAGACGATCTTCTGGGAGGACTCCCTCGTCAGGACCCATGTCGTCTCCTATCGCGAAGACCCCTCCAGCAACCGCGAGCCCCGCTGCCGGCTGTGGGTGGACCGAACCGGCCGCGTGCTCCGCCAGGAAGCGGCCCTGCTCGGCGCGCGGGTGGCCTTCGTCCGCCGGCCTGACTCCGAAGCGGCCCGCCTGGCCGCGGCCGACGACGCCGAGCGGGGCCCAGGTGACGAACCGCCGCTGCCGGAGGTCGATCCGTCATGATCGAGTTCGACCACGTCACCCGCACCTACGGGCCCAAGACCGCGGTGGCCGACCTCTCGCTAGCGATCCCCCGCGGGGAGTTGTTCGCCCTTCTCGGCCCCAACGGAGCCGGCAAGACCACCAGCATCAAGATGCTCGTCGGACTCCTCCATCCCACCCGGGGGGCCATCCGGATCTGCGGCCACGACGTCGTGCTCGATCCGCGGTCGGCCCATCTCCACGTCGGCTACGTGCCCGACGAGCCCTGCCTCTACGACAAGCTCACTGGCCGGGAGTTTCTCTGGTTCATTGCCGACATGTTCGGCATGCCCCGTCACCTCGCCGGTGACCGGATCGACCGGGAGGTGGAGTGCTTCGAGCTGGGGGAGTTTCTCGACGACCTTGCCGAGAGCTACTCGCTGGGCATGAAGCAGCGACTCGTGTTCGCCGCCTCGCTGCTCCACGATCCCGACGTGCTGGTGCTCGACGAGCCGATGGTGGGCCTCGACCCCAGGAGCGTGCGAATCGTGAAGGACCTGTTGGAGGCCCGCACTGCCGAGGGGATGACCGTGTTCATGTCGACCCACACCCTGGCGATGGCCGAGGAGTTGGCCGACCGGGTCGGGATCATGGTCCGCGGCCAGCTCCGGTTTCTGGGCACCGTGATGGAATTGCGGGAGCAAGTGGCTCTCGAGGCGACGTCGCTCGAGCAGCTCTCCCTCGAGCTCACGGCGCCCCGCGGATCGCGGCCATGATCGGGCCGGCCGTTCCCCGCTCGCCGGTCCGGCTCCTGCCCCTCGAGGACGAGGCCCGGCTGTTCCTCCGGCTGCGGGCCACGCTCGTCTGGGAGACGGTCCGCTCGATGCTCGTCGGCTCGCGGCTGCGGGTCTCGCTGGTGGTGCTCTTGAGCCTGCTCTTCTGGGGGGCCCTGTACGGGCTGTTCGTGGAGGCCTTCGCCTTCCTCGACGCCCTCCATGCCGACGTGATCTCGCTGTTGTTCAACGCCTTTTTCTCCTCGCTGATGGTGATGCTCGTCTTCTCCACGGGCATCCTCCTGTACGGCGGCATGTATTGCTCCCCCGAGGCCCGGCTCCTGCTCACCCTCCCGGTCCGGGCCGAAACGATCTTCGCCCACAAGTTTCGGGAGGCGATGTGGTTCGCCAGCTGGGGCTTCGTGCTCCTGGGCAGCCCGATGCTGGTCGCCTACGGCGTGGTTCGGGAGTCGGCCTGGACCTACTTCGTGCTGATCCTTCCCTTCATGCTGGCCTTCGTGACGATCCCGGCCGCCCTGGGGGGCATCGCCTGCCTGGTGCTGGTGGGCTGGCTGCCGCGGCTCCGGCTCCACGCCCTCTCGATCGCCATCACGGCGAGTTGCATCCTGCTCGTCTGGCTGGGCTGGTCGCTCGTCTCGCAGCCCCGGGCCGACGCGATGTCGGCCGCCTGGTTCGAGCACACCTTCGCCCGGCTGGCGGTGACCGAGCAGAAGCTGTTTCCCAGCTGGTGGCTCTCGAGCGGCCTGTTGGAGGCGGCCCGCACCGAACGGTCGGGACGGGTGTCGGGGGCGGCTCTGGCCGAGGCGGTCAAGTTTCTCTCGCTCCTGGTCGCCAACGCCCTGGTGCTCCAGCTGGCGGCCGGCTGGCTGGCCCGGACGGCCTACCGCCGCGGCTCCAGCCACCTGGCCGGCGAGGTGCCGGCCCGCCGCCGCCGCCGGGCGGGCGTGGTGGACCGGCTGCTGCTGGGCGAAGGCTCCTCCGCCGGCCGGCCGCTGCGGCTGTTGCTCGTCAAGGACCTGCGGCTCTTCCGCCGCGACATCTCCCAGTGGTCGCAGTTTCTGATCTTCTTCGGCCTCTTGGGGCTCTACTTCGTCAACCTCCGCTCATTCAACTACCACAACGCCTATGCCTCGATGATCGGGTTTCTCAACCTGGCGGTGGTGGGCCTGATCCTCTCGACCTTCACCACCCGGTTCGTCTACCCGATGATCAGCATGGAGGGCCGACGGTTCTGGATCCTGGGCCTGCTGCCGGTTCACCGCGACCAGATCGTGTGGTCGAAGTTTTTGTTCTCGTTTCTGGGGGGCATCGTGCCCTGCGCCGTGCTCGTGTTTCTCAGCGATTCGATGCTCGGCCTGCCCTGGCGGATGATCCTGCTCCACGAGTATGGCTGCCTGCTGCTCTGCCTGGGGCTGTCGGGGATCGCGGTCGGCCTGGGGGCGCGGATGCCGGAGTTGCGAGAGGCGTCGCCGGCCAAGATCTCGTCGGGCTTCGGCGGCACGCTCTGCCTGGTGCTCAGCTCGCTGTACATCATGGTGGTGGTGATCGTGGCCGCGATCCCGACCCACCTGTTTCTCCTCTCCCGCACGCTGGGCCCGACCATGATCGCCCCCGACGGCTTCCTGGCCTGGGCGGGGGGGCCCTGGGGAACCGCCGCCAGCCTCGTGATCGTGTCGCTGGCCGGCTTGGCGGCCACGGCCGTACCCCTCCGGCTGGGCCTGCGAGCCTTCCGCCGGCTGGAAGCCTGAGCCGGGCCGCCGGGGTTGCCTTGTAGGTCCGTCACGCCGTGACGGACTATCGAAGGAAAGGGGACAGTCCCCGAAGCGGGGACAGTCCCCTTACGCCCGCGACCCTGGCAACCCGCCGGCCAGTTGGCGACCCGGATCAACCCCCGTTTTTCTCCCAAAAGTTAGCCGGGCGGCGGAATTGCGGTTGCCAGAGGGCCGAGAGACCGGGAAGATCCCGTCCCTACCCGCCCATGATCCGCCAGGCACACGCACTCACGCCACCGTCAGGACGCACCGGCAACCGCCGCGGCTATCGCGTCGGCGCGGTTCAGTATCTCAACACGAAGCCGCTCGTGCACGGCCTGGCAGGGGCCGGCCTCGACCTGGTCTACGACCTGCCCAGCCGGCTGGCTGACCGGCTGGCCGCGGGGGCCCTCGACGTGGCGCTGGTGCCGGTGGTCGAGCTCTTCCGTCAGCCCGCCCACGGGATCGTGTCCGATGCCTGCATCGCCTGCCGGGGGCCGGTGATGAGCGTCAAGCTTTTGTTTCGGACCGCCCCCCACCGGGTGACGACGCTGGCGGTGGACGAGGGCTCACGGACGAGCGCCGCCCTGGCCCGGATCCTGCTGGCCGAGCGGCATGGGATCGAGCCCCGCGTCGAGACATTGCCGATCGGCGGCACGGCGGCCGACACGGCCGCCGATGCGGTGCTCCTGATCGGCGACCGGGCCCTCGGGCCGGCCGAGGGGGGCGGCGTCTTTCAACTGGTCTGGGACCTGGGCGACGAGTGGTGCCGGTGGACCGGGCTGCCGTTCGTGTTCGCCGTCTGGGCGGCCCGCCGAGGAGCGGCGCCGGCCGGCCTCGCCGACCGGCTGGCGGCGGCCCGCGATGCCGGCAAGGCCAACCTGGCGGCCATCGCCGCCGCCGAGGCCGGCCCCCACGGGCTGACGGTGCCGCAGTGCCTCAGCTACCTGACCGACAACCTCCACTATGATCTCGGGGAGCGGGAACTCGAGGCGATGCGGCTGTTCCGCGACCATGCCGCCCGCCTGGGGTTCGTGTCCCACGCGCCGGAAAATACCTTCGAACCGCACTCCCTGCGTTGACCTTCCACCGATGACCTCCCCGCTGCCTGACATTCTCGACGACGTCGTCGCCGGCGGCCGGCTGGCCTTCGCCGACGCCGTCCGGCTGCTCGAGTCCCGCGATCTGGCGGCCATCGGCCGGGCGGCCGACGCGGTCACCCGCCGGCTCCATCCCGAGCCCTACCGCACCTACAACATCGACCGGAACATCAACTACACCAACATCTGCACGGCCGTCTGCGACTTCTGCGCCTTCTACCGGGCTCCCAAGCATGCCGAGGGCTACGTGCTCGACCGCGACGTGCTCCTCGGGAAGATCGCCGAGACGGTGGCCCTCGGCGGCGACCAGATCCTGATGCAGGGCGGGCTCCATCCGACGCTGCCGCTGGAGTGGTACGAGGAGCTGCTTCAGGACATCAAGAGTCACTTCCCCCAGGTCAACATCCACGGCTTCTCGCCGCCGGAGATTTATCACTTCACGAAGGTCTCCAAGCGGCCCCTGCCGGAGGTGCTCGAGCGGCTGGCCCGAGCCGGCCTCGGCTCGCTGCCGGGGGGCGGCGGCGAGATCTTGGTCGATCGGGTGCGGGCCGCGATCACCCGCGGCAAGGTGATGACCGACGACTGGCTGGAGGTCCACCGGCAGTGGCATCGGCTTGGCGGCAAGAGCACCGCCACGATGATGTACGGCCACGTCGAGACGCTCGCCGAGCGGATCGAGCACCTCGATCGCCTGCGGGAGCTCCAGGACGAGACCGGTGGCTTTACCGCCTTCATCTGCTGGTCGTTCCAGCCCGACAACACCGAGATGGACGACATCCCGCCGGCCGGGCCGTTCGAGTATCTCAAGACCCAGGCGGTGGCCCGGCTGTACCTCGACAACTTCCCCAACATCCAGTCGAGCTGGGTGACCCAGGGCCGCGACATCGGCCAGCTGGCGCTGCTCTTCGGAGCCAACGACATGGGCAGTCTGATGATCGAGGAGAATGTCGTCAGCGCCGCAGGCACGGTCCACCACCTCACGCTCGAGGAGATGAAGACCGCGATCTCGGAGCTCGGCTGGATCCCGCGGCGGAGAAACGTGTTCTACGAGCTGTTCGAGGAAGAGCCGGCCGTGACGACGGCTGCCGCCGCCCGGCCCGGCTTCGTGCCGCTGCCGGTGGCGGCGACCTCGCCGTGACGCCGCGGGTGCTCCGCTGCCACTGGCTGCTCCCGATGGCCACGCCGCCGCTGGAGAACGCCTGGCTTGCGATCGACCGGGGCCGGATCGTGGCCCTGGGCCGGGGGTCCCCTCCGGCTTCGCGGGCGACGGTCACCGATCTCGGCGACGCGATCGTGCTGCCGGGGCTCGTGAATGCCCACACCCACCTCGAGTTTTGCGATTTGGCGGAGCCGCTCGCCGCAGCCGGCGGCCTGCCAGACTGGATCCGCCAGGTCGTGGCGGCCCGCCGGGCCCGCGCCGGCGCCGGCAGCCCGGATGCTGGCGTCGGAGGGAGCACCGTGGCCGCCATCCGCCGTGGCTTGGCCGAGAGTGCCGCGGCCGGCGTCACGACGATCGGCGAGATCGCAACCTCGGTCCTGCCGGCTGCCTCCGCCGGTCCTGGCCCGCGGGTGCGGGTGTTTCGCGAGGGCCTCGGGCTCGGGGCCGCCGCCCAGGCCACCGTGCCCCGGGCGGTGGCCGCCGATCTCGACCGCCTGATCGCTGCGGGAATCGCCGCCGGCGTTTCCCCCCACGCCCCCTACTCGGTCGCCGCCCCGCTCGGCCGGCGGCTCCTGGCCGAGGCTCACCGCCGCCATCTCCCGGTGGCGATGCACCTGCTCGAGAGCGAGGCCGAGCAGGAGTTGCTCGCCGGGGGCGGCGGCCCCTTTCGGCGGCTGCTCGAGGATCTGGGGGCCTGGGATCCGGCCGCCCCGCCCCGGCTCCTTCCGGCAGCCGAGTGGATCGGCCGGCTGGCGGCGGCCCGCCGTGGGATCGTGGTGCATGCCACCCACATCGCCCGCGACCCGGCAGCGCTCGCCCGCCTGGCCCGGCACCGCGACCGGCTGGTGGTCGTCGTCTGCCCGCGGACGACGCAGGCGATCTCAGGCCGGCTGCCGCCGCTCGAGACTCTTCGGGCCGCCGGCATCCGCGTGGCGATCGGTACCGACAGCCGGGCGAGCACTCCCGACCTCTCGGTGCTCGCCGAGTGCGGCACGCTCGTCGCCGCCGGGCTCGCCGCGCCGGAAGAGGCGCTCCGGATGGCGACCATCCACGCCGCCTGGGCCCTCGGCTTCGAGCACCGGGCCGGTCGGCTCGCCCCGGGTCGGCCGGCGGATCTCGTCGTGCTCCGTCCCGCCGCCGCCCCGCTCCGCGACCCCTTCGCCGCCGCCCTCGACCCGGCCACGGCGGTCACCGCCACCCTCCGCCGCGGCCGCCCGATCGCCGGTGACCCCACTGCTGGCCGGAGGATTCGCTAAAAGTCGATCGCCGATGGCGACTTGCTACAGCCGGCAGTTGGCGATCCGGGTCTCGATCATCGCCACCGCGCCAATCGCCTCGAGCTTCTCGATGATGGCGTGGGCCTCGCCCCGCCGCACCATCGCCCGGATGGCAACCCAGTTGGAGTCTTCGAGCGCCATCACCGTGGGCGACTTGAAGCCGGGCGTGATCGCCTCGGCCTCGGCCAGCCGGGCCCGGGGGACGTTGTATTCCAGGAGCGACCAGCCGCGGGCGATCACGATCCCATCGAGCCGCCGCACGATCCGGTCGGACAATTCAGGGTGGGAGATCCGCGGATCCTGGATCAGGACCGTCTCGTAGCGGCCGATCTCGGCCAGGACACGGAGCCGGTTGGCTGCCAGTGTGCTGCCGGTCTCGACCAAGTCGACGATCGCGTCGGCCACGCCGAGCGTGACCATCACCTCGACGCTGCCGGAAAGATCCACAAGATGGGCCTCGGCACCCCGGGCGGCGAGCCACTGCCGCGTGACCCGCGGAAAGCTCGTCGCCACCCGCCGACCCGCCAACTGCCGCGGGTCGTCGATCGAAGAATCATCCGGCACGCACAGCGCCAGCCGGCAATGCCCGACGCCCAGGTCGAGCCGGTGGACCACCTCCGCCTCGCTCTCAGCCACCAGATCGGCTCCGGTGATCCCGAGCCCGATCGCCCCCTCGGCCACGAGCACGGGGATGTCCTCGGTGCGGAGGAAGGTGATTTCGACCGGCACGTCTTTGCAGCGGGCGAACAGGTTCCGCTCGGTGCGGCGAAAGGAGAGCCCGGCGTCGGCCAGGAGGGCCGTGGCCAGTTCCGAAAGCCGGCCCTTGCTCGGCACGCCGATCCGCAGGAGCCAGTCGCTCCCCTCGGCGGCGGCCCTGGTGGGCGTCGTGTCACTCATTCGTTTCCTCCGCTCGTGCCTCGCGGTCCGCTGCCGGTGGCCCGGGCCGCCTTCTCCTCGAGCCCTGAGACGCCGAACCGCCGGGCCAGCTCGGCCGAAACCTGATCGAGCGCGAGGTCCCGGCAGGCCAGGAGCACGAGCGTGTGGTAGACGAGGTCGGCCGCCTCTGAGATCACCCGCTCGTCGGCCTCCCCGGCCGCCGCCCGGACGAGCTCCTCGGCCTCCTCGGTCACTTTTCCACCCGCGGCAGCCACCCCGCCGGCCAGGAGCCGGGCGGTGTAGGATCGCTCGGGGTCGCTTCCCTTCCGCGCGGCGATCACCTGCTCGAGCGACCCGAGCACCTCGCCAACCGACCGCTTCGATGCCTGGGAATCCGCCACGAACGACTCCGGAGCCTGCTGCTGGCAACCCCGCCGGGCCGCCGGATCCGCTCCGGCCGCCGCCAGCGGACCATCCAACTCTAGCACGCCCGGCAGCCTCCCGCGGGGCCCCCGGGCACCGGCTCCCGCTGGGCGAAGACTGCTGGTTTTTGAGCGGCCCGACGGCCGCCGGCAAGTCGGCCCTGGCCATCCCCCTGGCCCGCCGGCTGGACGCCGAGATCGTGAGCGTCGATTCGATGGCAGTCTACCGCGGCCTCGACGTCGGCACGGCCAAGCCCTCCCCGGCCGACCGGGAGGCGGTGGCCCACCACTGCCTCGATCTCGTGCCGCCGGCCGAGGCCTTCAGCGTGGCCGCCTGGCTGGTGGCGGCGGCCGCGGCCGTCGAGGACTGCCGCAGCCGGGGCCGCCGGATCCTGTTCGCGGGCGGCACGCCGCTCTATCTGCGGGCCCTGCGGGACGGCCTGGCCGAACTGCCGGCGGCCGACCCCGCAGTTCGCGAAAGCCTCGCCGCCGAGGCGGCCGCCGCCGGCCCCGAGGCCCTCCATGCCCGGCTGGCCGCCCTCGACCCGCCGGCCGCCGCCCGGATCCACCCTCGTGACACGAAGCGGCTCGTGCGGGCCATCGAGGTGATCAGCCTCACCGGCCAGCCCCTCTCAGCTGCCCAGGTGCCCGCCCCCGACCCCCTCTTCGAAAAGCGGCTGATGATCCTCGACGTCGGCCGGGAAGCGCTCGCCGCCCGAATCGACCGCCGTGTGGAGGTGATGTTTGCCGGCGGTCTCGTCGAGGAGACGGCCGCAGCACTGGCCGCGGGCGGGATCGGCCCCACCGCCCGACAGGCCGCCGGCTACGCCGAGGCGATCGACCTCCTGGCCGGCCGGATCGACCGCCCCGAGGCCATCCGCCGCACCCAGACCCGCACCCGCCAACTCGCCAAGCGGCAGCGAACCTGGCTGCGAAGTTTCAAGAACGCGACCTGGATCGGGGGATCGTAGCCGCGGGTTTTTAACCCGCGGACAGCGCGAAGCGGCCAACCGGAAACGGCGGCACTGGAAACGCGGCGTCAACTGGCCGGCGGGTTACCAGGCTCCGCCTGCCCGCCAGGAA
>CAYRNG010000068.1:0-1751 GCA_964425395.1 uncultured Candidatus Kuenenia sp.
CCGTGGCCCGGGGCGGGATCGTCCGCGGCTTCGCCTACGACTGGCGGCGGCACAAGATCCCGCCCAAGCAACTCGCCCAGGCCAGTCCGCTGCAGTTCATGATCCTCGACGCCGTCGATCGAGCGCTCCACGGCGAGGAGGGGGGCTCGACCCGGTTCGACGGCCTCCGGGAACGCACCGGCGTGGTAGCCGGCACGATGTTCGGCGGCGAGTTCGCCACCCAACTCCAGATGGGCCTCCGCCTCCCCTGGTTCCGGAGGATCCTCGCGACCCTGCTCGCCGCCGAGGGACTCGCTCCGACCGCCCAGGAAACGCTCCTCGACGCCTTCCAGGCCCGGTTCCTCGAGCGGATGCCGGCCCTCCTCGACGAGACCGGCAGCTTCACGGCCAGCAGCCTGGCCAGCCGGATCACGAAGAGCTTCGACCTGATGGGAGGCGGCGTGGCGATCGACGGGGGCGTGACCGCCGCCGGTGCGGCCCTCATGGCCTGCGTCGATCAGCTGCGGGCCGGCGACAACGAGCTGATGATCTGCATTGCCGCCCATCAAGACATGAGCATCAACCGCTTCGAGGCGCTCTCGCTCTTGGGCCTGCTCGACGAGCAGACTGCCGCGGCCCCCCTCGACCGGGCGGCCCGCGGCTTCCTGCCCGCGGAGGGCTGCGGCGTGCTGGTGCTCCGGCGGCTGGCCGACGCCCACGCCGCCGGCGACCCGGTGCTGGCCGTGATCCGCGGCGTCGGCAGCGGGACCGACACCCTCCCCTGGCGGGCCTCGCTGACGGCCGCCCGCCGCGGGCTGGCCGAGGCGGGGCTCACGGCTGATCAGGTCGATGGCTTCGAGTGGCTCGGCACTGGCCTCACGGCGATCGACACCCACGAGATCGAGGGGCTGGCCCGGGCCTACGCCGCGACCGGGCGGCGGTCCCCGCGACCACTGACCACGCCGCTGGCGCGATTCGGTCATGCGGCCGGAGCCGCCGCGATGATCCCGCTCTTGGAAGCAATCGCCGCCGTGGCCGACCGCCGGCTGCCAGCCACCTTCGGCCTGACCGAGCCGGGAGACATCGCCGCGGGCCACCGCTGGCTGTTCGAGCCGGTGCAGGGCCAGGCCGCCGCGCTCGAGGCCCCGCAGCCGGTGGTCGCCGTGCACGTGGGCGGCGGCCGCGACACCGCATTTCATGTGCTCCTGGAGAGCCCGGCACCGGCCATTGGACTTCTCCCGGAGGTCGAATCATTGTTGTCCCCCCCGTCGGAGCCGCTGGCCCAGGCCGGCCAGCAAGCCGGCTCCCGCTTCCCCACACCCGAGGAGAGTTTTCCCATGCAGGACGATCGCTTTGGAAGGCGGTCCACGCAGTCGCGACCGGCGGCCCCCGTGCACTTCGACGCGACCGAGCGCCGCCGCGAACGGATGAGGGCCGGTGCGGCGAGTCCACAGCGGCCGCTGGCGACGACTCAACCGACACCGACCCCTCCGCCGAGTCCGGTCACGCAGGCGACGCCCCCCGTGCCTGCTCCAGCTCCGGCCGCGCCCGTTCCGGTCGTGCAGGCGGCCGTGCCCACCCCGCCCCGCCGCTCGGCCGAGGAGCTCTCCTCGTTCCTCGTGAACTTCGTCGTCGAGCAGACCGGCTACCCGCCGGAAATCGTCGAGCTCGACGCCGACCTCGAGGCCGACCTCGGCATCGACAGCATCAAGAAGGCGCAGCTGTTCGGCGAGATCGGCGAGTACTTCGCGATTCCGCCCCGGGCCGATCTG
>CAYRNG010000069.1:0-3299 GCA_964425395.1 uncultured Candidatus Kuenenia sp.
GGGCGGCGTTGGGGGAGCGGTGGTCGCGGCCCTCGGTGAACCAGAGTTGGAGGTGGCGATGCACCCGGTGGGTGCGGTAGGTGGGTGAGCTGCGGTCGCCCGGATCGAGCAGCGGCAGCTGCTCCCGGAAGACGTCGATCCCCGTGGCCGCCGTCGGCAGGCGATTCCCCGCGGCGTCGGCGTCGTTGAACCGGAAGTCGTGGTCGTCCTTCGACCAGTAGGCGGCCGTGCGGCCCAGGAACTCGACCAGCCGGGGCAGGCGGGCCTGCTCGTGCCACTTCCGCCTGAGTTCCTCAAGCGACTTGGCGGCGGTGGCGGCCGGATGGTCGTAGTAGACAATGTCGCCGGTGCCGATGAAGAAGTCGGGCTCGAGGGCGAGCATCGCGGCGTAGGCCGGATAGCCGAGCCTGCGGTCCGCTTCCGGGGCGCCGCCGCCGCGGCCGTCCTTGCCCTTCATGAAGAAGGCGTAGTTCTGGCAGCTGCCCATCGTGAACGAGAGCGGCGCAGTCGAGTGGGCCGCGGGCAAGGTGCGGAACCGGCGGGCCGGGCCGGGCCGGGCCGAGGCGGCGTCGGCCCCGCAGAGGAGCCGGTAGTGGTAGGTCGTGGCCGGGGCGAGCCCCTCGAGCCGGGTGCGGACGATGAAGTCGTGCTCGGGCTTGGCCTCGAGCCACGCCGTGCGGCGGACGGCCGAAAAGTCCGCGGCGGGGCTCCACTCGAAGGCGGCCACGCCGGCGGCGCCCGGGATGTCGCCGGTGGCGTCGAGGTCGGGGCCGGGGAGCGCCGTCAGCCGCGACTGAAGGAGCACCGAAGAGGCCGTCACCCCGCCGGCCAGCTCCCCCTGGGCATGGTGCACTTCGGCGGCTCGTGCAGCCGTGAACGCGGCTGCCGCCGTGAAGGCGATCAACGTGGCCTGACGGGTCATGTGCATGGCCATCCTCGGGAGAGCGGAAGACACCCCGCCGGCCTTCGAGTCTACCGGGTCTCATCCGAACGCCGCGCCGGCCGCCGCAGATGATCCAGCGGCACGAAGCCGTCGCTGCCGGGGGGACCGGCCGGGGGCGGGCCGCAGGCGGGCCGGCTGAGCTGCCGCCAGAGCGTGCGGCCCAGCCAGAGGGCGGCGGCCAGGGCGACGGCGATCGCGAGGGCGTCCTGCATCGCTACCAGCCTGCCCAGGTGCCGAGCTGGTAGGTGGCGAAGGCCCCCAGCCAGGCGAGCACGGTCATGTAGGTGAAGGTGACCACCGGCCAGACCCAGCTTTGCGTCTCGCGGCCGATCACGACGAGCGTGCTCGCGCACTGGGCGCAGAGTGCGAAGAAAACCATCAGCGAGAGGGCCACCGGAAGCGTGAACACGGGCTTGTCGGTGCCGTCCCAGCGGGCCGCCTTGAGCCGCCGCTCGAGGGCCGGGCCGTCGTCGTCGCCAGCGGGAGCAGGGCCGCCGGGCGGGAGGTCGTAGAGCACGGCCAAGGTGCCGAGCACCACCTCCCGGGCCGGGAAGCTCGCGATCGCCGCACAGCCCAGCCGCCAGTCCCAGCCCAGCGGCTTGACGACCGGCTCCACGAACCGGCCCGCCCGGCCGAGCAGGCTCTGCCGCTGGATCGCCCCCCGGCGGGCGGCGGCCGCTCCCGCCGGGCTCTCCAGGGCGGCCACCTCGGCGGCGATCCGCTCCTCGCTCCGCGGATAGTTAGAGAGGGCCCAGACCACGACGCTGACCGCCAGGATCAGGGTGCCGGCGTTTTTGAGGAACGACCAGGCCGCCTCGCGGGCCCGCTCGAGCACGACCGCCGGCTGCGGCCATCGCCAGGGGGGCAGCTCCATCACAAAGGGCTGCGGCGGGCTCCGCAACAGCGTCCGGGACAGGACCCAGGCCACCGCCGCGGCCACCGCCACGCCCAGGGCATACATGCCCACGAGCACGACCGCCTGGAGCCGCAGCCAGGGGATCCCCACGGCCACGTTCGGCACGAAGGCGGCCGTGAACAAGAGGTAGACCGGCAGCCGGGCCGAGCAGCTCATCAGGGGTGCTACCAGAATCGTGAGCAGCCGGTCGCGGTGGTTCTCGATCGTGCGGGCCGCCATGATCCCGGGAATCGCGCAGGCAAACGAGGAGAGTAGCGGAATGAACGATTTGCCGGACAGCCCCACCCCCACGAGCAGCCGGTCCATCAGATAGGCGGCCCGGGCCAGGTAGCCGGAGCCCTCGAGGATCGCGATCAACAGAAATAGCATCGCGATCTGCGGCACGAACACGACCACGCCACTGATGCCGGCAAGCACGCCGTCCACGAGCAACTCCCGAAGGGCTCCCGGCGGCAGCCATTCGGCCACCTGGCCGGCCACGCCGTCCATGCCGGTGGAGATCAGGTCCATCACTGGTGCTGCCAGCCAGAAGATCGAGCTGAAGACCACGAGCATCACCGCCGCGAAGGCGAGCGTGCCCCAGAGGCGATGGGTGAGCAGCCGGTCGATCACGTCCTCAGGCAGCCGCCGACCCTGCTCCGGAGCCGGCCGCGTGACCACGCCCTCGAGCAGCCGGTCGATGGCCGCGTAGCGGGCGATCGCCTCGCGGGCAGCCGCCGGCCGGTGGGCATCGGCGGCGGCGGGAACGAGCGGCACCGCCGCGACGGGGCCGGCCCCAGGGGCGTCGAGGATCGCGTCTTTCACGGCCGCGAGCCCCTCCCCCCGCGGCGTGGCGACGCGGATTACCGGGCAGCCGAGCCGGCGGGCCAGCGTGTCGGCATCGATCGCGATCCCCTTGCGATCGGCCAGATCGGTGAGCGTGAGAGCTACCACCAGCGGCAGGCCGAGGGCCGTGGCCTGCGTCGCCAGAAACAGATTGCGGGCCAGGTTCGTGGCATCGACCACCACCACCACCACGTCGGGCCGGGGCACGCCCGGCTGCCGGCCGGCGAGCACGTCCACCGCCACCCGCTCGTCGGGCCCCTGGGGCAGGAGGCTGTAGGTGCCGGGTAGATCGACCAGGTCGATCGGCCGGCCGGCGTGGGTGAACCGGCCGAGCTTCTCCTCGACCGTGACCCCGGGATAGTTGCCCACCCGGGTGGGAATGCCGGCCAGCGCCGAGAAGAGCGTGCTCTTGCCGGTGTTGGGATTGCCGAGCAGGGCCACGGTGAGCCGCGGCGATTCAGAGCCGGCAGGTGTTTCGGGCATGGCTGGGCCAAGGGCTCGCGGGGGCTCAACGGGCGACGAGCATCACCCGGGCCGCCTCGGCCCGGCGGATCGAGAGCCGGTAGCCACGCAATTCGAGTTCGAGCGGATCACCGAACGGCGCCTGGCCGACCA
>CAYRNG010000070.1:0-14607 GCA_964425395.1 uncultured Candidatus Kuenenia sp.
CGACGGCTTTGCTCGCCGGTCGGCCGCGGGGCCCCGCGGCTACTTGATGTCGATCAGCTCGACCAGGAAGTGGAGCGTCGCGTCGGCGGGGATCACGCCGGGGATGCCCTGGCGGCCGTAGCCGAGCGAACCGGGGATCTCGAGCTCGATCATGCCTCCCTGCCCGACAAGCTGCATCCCCTCGGTCCAGCCCGGGATCACGCGGTTGAGCGGAAACTCGATCGCCTCGCCCCGGTCGTAGGAGCTGTCGAACTTCTTGCCGCCGTCGAGCCAGCCGTGGTAGTTGACCTTCACCGTATCGGTGGCCCGGGGCATCCCGCCGGTGCCCTTCCTGAGCACCCGATACTTGAGCCCCGAAGCGGTCTCGGTGAAGGCGGTGGGGGCGTCGGCATCGATGGCTCCGGCACCGGCGGGCAGGGCAGGGTGGGGGACGTCGGCGGCCATGAGGAACTCCGGGGTGACAAGCGACAGGGACAGGATGACGAGAAGGGCGTGGGCACGCACGGGCGGGGCTCCTGGCACGATATCGTAGTGATGCGGCGACCAAGTGGGCTGGGGTTGCCCGGGCCATCTCGCCGGACGCTCGCTTGGGGACAGTCCCCGCCGCGGGGACTGTCCCCCTTTCGGTTTCCAACGCCGTCTCGATTGGCACGGGCAACCCCTCCGGCCGATGACATTTCGCACCGGAGCATCCGGATCCTACCAAAAACTCACGTCCGGCGGGCGAGCAGGCTCTCGATCTCGTCGGGCTGGATCGGAACGTGCTCGCAGAGGTCCACCGGGCCCTGCTCGGTGACGAGGACATCGTTTTCCAGTCGCACGGCCAGGTTCTCCTCGGGAATGTAGATCCCCGGCTCGACGGTCATCACCCAGCCGTGGGCCAGCGGCCCGTCCACCGGGGCCAAGTCGTGCACGCCCAGGCCCAGCGAGTGGCCCAGGCCGTGCATGAAGTATTTCTTGCAGGCCGGCTCCGCGGCTGTGTCCTGGGCGGCCTGTTCAGCCGTGATCAGCCCCAGACCCACGAGCTCCGCGGCCATTTCCACCTGGGCCGCCCGCTTCCAGTCGCGGAGCGACGTGCCGACAACGCAGCGGGCGATCGACGACCGGAGCACCCGCAGGACCGCTTCGTAGACGGCCCGCTGCCGCGGCGTGAAGGTGCCGCTGACCGGATAGGTGCGGGTCAGATCGGCACAGTAGTTGGCGTAGGAAGCGCCCACATCCACGAGCACGAGGTCGCCCGAGCGGCACTCCGCCTCGTTGTCGAGGTAGTGGAGCACGCAGGCGTTTTTTCCGGAGCCGACGATCGGCTCGTAGGCCATCCGGGCCCGCCGGCGGAGGAACTCGCCGGCCAGTTCCGCCTCGAGCTCGTATTCCATCACGCCGGGCCGGAGGATCGAGAGCATCCGCCGGAGGCCCGCGTCGGTGATGTCCACCGCCCGCCGGAGGAGGGCCACCTCGGCCGGGCTCTTGACGGCCCGCAGCTTTCGCAACAGCGGGGCCAGCCGCTCGTAGCGGTGGAGCGGATACCGGGCCACGAGCCGGCGGGCCAGCCGGAGGTCGCGGTCCTCGACCTCGGAGGCCGCCCGCTCATGCTCGTTGGCGTTGAGCCAGACCGTCTCGCTCTCGCTCAGAAGCGCGTGCAGGGCCGCCGGCAGCTCGGAGAGCCAGCGGACCCGGGTGATCCCGGACGTGGCCGTGGCCTTCTCCTTGGTGAGCTTGTCTCCCTCCCAGGTCGCCAGGTGGTCGCTCGGCTGCCGGATGAAGAGCGTCTCACGGGCCGCCGGGTCGCTGGCCCCCGGGAAGAGCACGAGCACGCTCTCCTCCTGCTCGATGCCCGAGAGCCAAAAGAGGTCGCTGGCCGGATGGAGCTTGAGGGTGCCGTCGCCCGACGTGGGCAGCACGTCGGCCGCATGCACGATCACAAGCGCCCCCGGCGGCAAGAGAGCCACCAGCCGCCGCCGGTTGGCCGTAAAGAGTTCGGGGTCGATCGGGGCGTGCCGCATGGGAGCAGGTCGTTTCCAGGGAAGCGAAACCCGTGATTCTCCGGCTTTTCACCCGGGCTGCAAGGCGGCCAGCAGCTTGGGCTCGCCGACCCGTCGCGGCCTGTCGGGATCGGTCGCCAGGCCGTATCATGCCCGGAGTTTCCCGGGGGCTCGGGAGGCATGCCCGGCCCCCTTCGCCCCGCCCGAGGCCCGCATGAACGCCGCCGATTCCCAGCCCCCCAAAGCCCCGCTGACCCGGCTGGGGGTGATGATGTTCCTCGAGTTTTTCGTGTGGGGAGCCTGGGCGGTGCCGATGGGCAAGTATCTGGCCACGGTCTTTTCCGAGGGCCGCACCAAGCCCGCCGTGGACATGATCATCGGCCAGGCCTATGGCACGAGCTCGATCGCGGCGATCATCGCGCCTTTGTTCGTGGGCCTCGTCGCCGATCGCTTCCTGCCCGGGCAGATCGTGCTCGGGGTGCTGCACGTGGTCGGGGCCGGCCTGCTCTATGCCGTCTCGCAGGCCACCGATCCGGTCCGCTTCTACTGGCTCCTGCTCGCCAGCGGCCTCTGCTACATGCCGACTCTGGCGCTCGTCAACTCCGTGAGCTTCGACCAGTTGGCCGAGCCGCAGAAGCAGTTTCCCCTGGTTCGCGTCTGGGGCACGATCGGCTGGATCGCCGCCGGGATCACCGTCGGCTCGCTCTTGCCCCGGCTCCTGGCCGGGGGGCTGCCGGCCGGCCTCGAGCCGCTCCTGCTCGGCGACGCGAGCGGCGGCGACGCGGGCAAAACAAACCTCCCCTTCCTCGTGGCGGCGGTCGTCTCGGCCATCCTCGGCCTGTACTGCTTCACGCTCCCCAACAGTCCCCCCAAGGGCAAGGGAGAGCCGGTCAGCGTGGCCAAGCTGCTCGGTCTCGACGCGGTGGGCCTGATGAAGAGCCCCGCCTTCGGCGTGTTCGCCGCCGCCAGCTTCCTGATCTGCATCCCGCTGGCCGTCTACTACTCGAAGGCCAACGAATACATCAGCGGGATGAACATCCAGGAGATGCTCGGCCTGGGCAGCGAGACTGTGATGACCTTCGGGCAGATGAGCGAAATCGCCTTCATGCTCCTGATGCCGCTGTTCCTCTCCCGCTACGGCGTCAAGACGATGCTGCTCGGGGGGATGCTCGCCTGGGTGGCCCGCTACGTGCTCTTCGCCTATGGGGGCCAGACCGCCTGGATGCTCGTGATGGCGGTCGTGCTCCATGGGATCTGCTACGACTTCTTCTTCGTCACCGGCCAGCTGTACACCGACCACGTGGCCCCCAAGAGCCTGCGGGCGAGTGCCCAGGGCCTGATCGCGCTTTTGACCTACGGCGCCGGGATGTACGTCGGCAACCTCGTGTTTCCGCTGGTGGCCGGCCGGCTGGCCACCAGCGGCGACGCCTATCCCTGGCCGCCGTTCTGGCTGACCTTCGCGATCGCGGCGGCTGTGGTGATGGTGGGCTTCGCGATCGCCTTCCGCGATCCCGTGAAGCTCGGCACCGAAGAGGTCGCCTGAGTCTGCCCATGCCCGCCACCGAACCCATTCTCGTCGCCGGCCGCTGGCGAGCCGCCACGGCCACCGCCACCTTCCAGGCTTTCGACCCTGCCACCGCCACCACGCGGGAGGCCGTCTGGCCGGTGAGCGCCTGGGCCGACTGCGACGAGGCCCTCGATGCCGCGGTGGCCGCTGCCGCCGAGCTCGGCCGGCTCCCGGCCGAGCGGATCGCCGCCTTTCTGGATCGCTTCGCCGCCCGGCTCGAGGCCCGCGGCGGGGAGCTCGTGGCGGCGGCCCACGCCGAGACGGGCTTGGCCGTCAAGCCGCGGCTGGCCGACGTCGAACTGCCCCGCACGCTCGACCAACTGCGGCAGGCGGCCGAGAGCACCCGCGAGCAATCCTGGCGGATGGCGATGCTCGATACGGCCAAGAACATTCGCGCCGCCTGCTTCGGGATCGGCCCGGTCGTCGTCTTTCCGCCGGCCAACTTCCCGCTGGCCTACGGCTGCGTGACGGGGGGCGACATGGCCGCCGCGATCGCGGCTGGCAACCCCGTGATCGCCAAGGCCCACCCCGGTCACCCTACGGTCTCGAAGCTCGCCGCCCAAGAGGCTTTTCAAGCCGCCCGCGAGACCGGCCTGCCTCCCGCCACGGTGCAGTTGATCCACGGCCTCGAGAATGCCGACGGCGAGCGGCTCGTGGCCGACCCGCGGGTCGGGGCCACGGGCTTTACCGGCAGCGAGGCGGCCGGCAAGAAGCTCTACGCGGCCGCGAGTGCCGCCGGAAAGGTGATCTGGGTCGAGATGGGGAGCATCAACCCCGTCGTGCTCCTCCCCGGGGCGGTCGCCGAACGCGGCGGTGAGATCGCGGGCGAACTGGCCGCGAGCGTGACCGGCTCGGCCGGGCAGTTCTGCACGAAGCCGGGCCTCGTGTTCTATGTGGGCGACGCGGCTGGCGGCGAGTTCGCCGCGGCCGTCACGGAAAAATTCGCCGCCATCGGCCCGCAGGTGCTCTTGAGCAAGGCGGGCTCGAGCCGGCTCTGCGAGGGCATCGAGGGGCTCCTCGCGGCCGGCGCGACCTTGCTCGCCGGCCAGGCCGCCGCGGCCGGGCCGACGAGCCACGTGCCGACCTTGCTCGAGGTGGCGGGAAGTGAGCTCGTGGCCCGGCCGGAATCGTTCGTGGTCGAGGCCTTCGGCAACGCCACGCTCCTGGTGCGGTGCGGGTCGCTTGCCGAGCTCGCCCGGGCGGTCACCTGCGCCCACGGCTCGCTCGGGGCGAGCCTCTACGCTGGCAAGGACGGCCGCGACGCCGCGGCCTTCGCCGAGATCGCGGCCCTGCTCGTGGCCCGGGCTGGCCGCGTGATCGAAAACCGGATGCCGACGGGCCTGGCTGTGACGCCGCCGATGCAGCACGGCGGCCCCTGGCCCTCGGCCGGGCCGCCCTTCTTTTCGGCCGTGGGGCTGCCCTGGTCGATCCTCCGGTTCGCGCGGCGGATCTGCTTCGACGGCTGGACGGAGGCTCGGCTCCCCGAGATCGTCCGCGACGCTCCGCCGCCGGGCCGCCCCTGGCGATACATCGACCGGGCTTGGACCCGGGGCGAGAGTCCGCCGGAAATGCCCCGCCAAGCGTGAACTATGCTTGGGTGAGGTGCTGGTCGCGAGGTCGTCCGGCAGGTCACTTCTTCCCGTGGTCCAGGTTTGGCGAGACATGTTTTTTCTGGAGCGACAAGGCCCCGTCATCGCGCTGGCCGCCTTGCTCGGCATCTGGGCGAGCGGCGGAGCCGCCGAGCCGGCGGTCGAGGCCAAGCCCGAGAAGGCCGCTGCGGCCAAGCAGGCGGTGGCGACGCTGCCCGACTCGAGCAAGCCGCCGGTGGTCACCGACCACGTGATCCACGTCGGCGGGCGGGAGCTTGCCTACAAGGCCGAGGCAGGGATGCTGCCGCTTTTGAAGGAAGACGGCTCGCCGCGGGCCAACATCTTCTACGTCGCCTACACGCTCGTGACCGACGCCGACGCGGCCCGGCGGCCGATCATGTATTGCTTCAATGGCGGCCCCGGGGCGTCGGCCGTGTGGCTGCACCTCGGCGGCCTCGGCCCCCGCCGGGCGAGCGTGAATCCCGACGGCTCCCTGCCGCCGCCCCCCTTCGAGCTGGTGGACAACGAGCACACGATCCTGCCGGTCTGCGACCTTGTGTTCATCGATCCGGTCGCCACCGGCTACAGCCGGGCGGCCAAGGACGAGAAGCCCGAGCAATTCTTCGGCAAAGATCCCGACATCGCCGCGATGGGGGAGTTCATCCGGCTGTTCACGACCCGCAATGCCCGCTGGCGGAGCCCCAAGTATCTCTGCGGCGAGAGTTATGGCGTGTTCCGAGCCGCGGGCCTGGCGGCCGAGCTCCAGGACCGCCACGGAATGTTCTTCAACGGCCTGGTGCTCGTCTCGGGGCTCGTGGACTATGGCACGATCATTCCCGGACCTTCCAACGACCTGCCCTACAGCCTCTTCCTGCCGAGCTTCACGGCGGTGGCCCACGCCCACGGCCGGCTGCCCGAGGATCTCCAGGCCGACCGGGCAAAGGCCCTCGCAGAGGCCGAGGCCTTCGCGGGAGGCGAGTATCTGACCGCGCTCTATGCGGGCCTGGCCCTGCCCGAGCCGCGGCGGATCGAGGTGGCTCGGAAGCTCACCCGGCTGACGGGCCTGCCCGAGAAGCTCGTGCTCGACCATGACCTCCGCGTCGATCCCTCCACCTTCCGGGAAAAACTGCTCGCCGACGAGCGGCTGATCCTGGGCCGGTTCGACGGCCGGATCACCGGCCGCGACGGCGACCAGGCCGGGGGCGTGCCCCGCTTCGACCCTTCCTACGACGCGGCCTTAGGGCCGCTGGCCGCCGCGATGAACGCGTTTGTCCGCGAGGAGCTCAAGTTCGAGAGCGACCTGCCCTACAAGGTGCTCACCGGCGTGGGCCCCTGGCCGCAGGACCAAAACCGCTATTCGAGCACGGCCCGGCAGCTGGGCGAGGCGATGAGCCGCAACCATCACCTGCGGATCCTCGTCCAGACCGGCCGCGCTGACCTGGCGGTGCCCTACCTGTCGCTCAAGCACTCGATCGACCACCTCGAGATCGACCCCGAGCTGCGAACCAACGTCACCTACGCCGACTACGACTCAGGCCACATGATGTATCTGCGGCTCGCCGACCTGGCCAAGCTCGAGCAGGATCTGCGGGCCTTCCTCGACGCCCCCGCCCCGGCCCCGGTCGCCACCAGGCCCGGGGTTGCGAATCCTACGCAGTAGCCGTTCGATTTGCAGGATCTGGATCGAGCGGCTGCTCGCGCCCCGGATTGCGGCCCTGGCGGCCACCCCACCGGCCGCTGCCTCCCGGCTGGTGCGGATCCGCGATCGGCCAAAAACTTTCCCGCTGCTAACCTTGAGGCTGGTCGAGCGGGTTTTGCTTTCCCCCGAGAGGTCCTTTCCCCTAATGACTGCGCGCCTCCGCGGCCTCGTGGCCGCCACCTACACCCCGTTCAAGCCCGACCGATCCCTCGATCTTGTCGCCGTGCCGCCGCTGGTCGAGCGGCTGCTCGCCGAAGGCGTCGCGGGCCTCTATGTCTGCGGCAGCACCGGCGAAGGGGTCTCGCTCTCGACGCCCGAGCGAAAGCAGGTGACGGAGGCCTTCATCGCCGCGGCGGCCGAACGCGTGCCGGTGGTGGTGCAGGTGGGCCACAACTCGCTGGCCGAAGCCTGCGACCTGGCCGCCCACGCCCAGGCCGCCGGGGCCGACGCCACCTCCGCGATGCCCCCGAGCTACTTCAGGCCCGCCAGCATCGGGATGCTCGTGGACTGCTCTGCCGAGATCGCCGCCGCCGCCCCGGCTCTGCCGTTTTACTACTACCACATCCCGGCGATGACCGGCGTGGGGCTCCCGATGGTCGAGTTCCTGAAGCAGGCCGGGGAGCGGATTTCGAACCTCGCGGGGCTCAAGTACACGGCCAACACGATTCATGAATACCAGGAGTGCGTGGCCTTGGACGGCGGCCGGTTCGACGTGCTCTATGGCTTCGACGAACTGCTCCTGCCGGCGGTCGCCGTGGGCGCCGCCGGGGCGGTCGGCTCGACCTTCAACATCGCCGCGCCCCTCTACCGCCGCGTGATCGAGTCCTTCGCCCGCGGCGACATCGAGGCGGCCCGCGCGGCCCAGCTCAAGGCCGTCACGATGATCAACACGATCGCCCGGCATCCCTTCCACCCGGCCATGAAGCTGATCCTCGGCTGGCTGGGCACGCCCGTCGGCAGCTGCCGGCCGCCGCTACCCGAGCTGTCACCGGGCGACCAGGCAAACCTCCGGGCGGGGCTCGAGGCGAGCGGATTTTTCGAGTGGGCCCGGCCGCCGGCGACGGCCGTGGCCTGAAGGTGCAGGGATGGCGAACCAGACCGAGTCGCCGGGGCAGGTGCCGCGGGGCGGGCAGGTGGCCGGCTGGGTGATGGCGGGCTGGTTTTGGCAGATTGCAATTCTGCCCCACGGGGCCTGGCTCGTGCTGGCCGTGGTGTGCCTGCTCGCCGGAGGCATGGGCCCGGCCGCTGCTGAAGATCTTGCGCCGGCCCGGCAATGGCTCGACTGGCAGCCGCTGCCGGCATTGCCCGACAGAATAGGTGTGGCCGGGCCCTTCGTGGGGACGCACCGGGGGGGGCTCGTCGTCGCCGGCGGGGCCAACTTCGCGGCGGCCGACGCGGCTAACCTCTGGGAGGTGCCCAAGCGGTTTCAGGCCGCGGCCTTCGTGCTCGCCGGGCAGGGCACCGGGGCTGATCCCTTCGCCTGGCAGACGGGCTTCGCCCTCCAGAAGCCAGTCGCCTACGGGGCGAGCGCCTCGACGCCCGCGGGGATCGTCTGCGCCGGCGGCGAGGATGGCGAGCAGGTGTTTGCCGACGCCTTCCTGCTCGCCTGGGATCCCGCCGCCAAGATGCTCATGCAATCGCCGCTACCCCCGCTGCCAAGGCCAAGCACCGCTGGCGGGGCGGCCCTCGTGGGGGGCCATGTCTATGTCGTCGCCGGCCAGGAAGGGCTCGGCCTCGACTCGGCTACGAATCGCATCTGGCGGCTCGCGGTCGACGCGGTCGGCACGCCGGCCGCCTGCTGGGAACCGTTGCCCGCGGTGCCCGGAGGCCCGCGGGCGTTTGCGATCGTCGCCGCCCAGCACGATGGCTTTGCCGACTGCCTGTACGTGATCGGCGGCCGCCGGCAGAAGGCCGGGATTACGGATCTTGCCGGCGTCGAGCCCTTGGCCGACTGCCTCGAGTTCAGCCCGGCCCGTCATGCCGTCGATCCGGCCACCGGCTGGCGGCGGCGGGCCGAGTGCCCCGTGCCGCTGATGGCGGGCACCGCCGCGGCCTTCGGCCAGAGCCACTTGGTCGTGCTGGCGGCCGCCGACGCCGAGACGCTGGCCCAGGTCGCCGCCGACCCCGAGTTTGCCACCCGGCATCCGGGCTTCCCCCGGCGGGCCTGGGCCTACCACACGATCACCGACACCTGGACGCCCGCCGGCGATACTCCCGCCTGTCCGGTGACCACGCCGGCGGTGGCCTTCGACGGTGGCGTGGCACTCGTCAGCGGCGAACTCCGGCCCCGGGTGCGAACGAGCCAGGCCTGGCGGATCACGGCCCGACCCGACGGCCACGGGTTCGGGGCCCTCGACTACGCGGTGCTCGTCGCCTACTTGGCGGCCATGGTGGGCGTGGGCGTGTACTTCATGAACAAGATGAAGGACACCGACGACTTCTTCCGCGGCGGCCAGCAGATGCAGTGGTGGGCGGCCGGCTCGAGCATCTTCGCCACGATGCTCTCCTCGATCACCTTCATGTCGATCCCCGCCAAGGCGTTCGCCCAGGACTGGGTGTACGCGATCGGCAACCTGATGATCGTGGCGGTGGCCCCGGTGGCGGTCTACCTGGCGCTGCCCTTCTTCCGGCGGATCGACGCCACGAGCGCCTACGAATACCTGGAACTGCGGTTCAACCGGCCGGTGCGGCTCTTCGCCAGCGGGCTGTTCGCGCTGTTTCACGTCTTCCGGATGGCGATCGTGATGACGCTTGCGGGCCTGGCCCTGGCGGTGGTCACTCCGCTTTCGCCCGCCCAGAGCGTGATCCTGATGGGTGTGCTTTCGATCCTCTATTGCACGCTCGGCGGCGTGGAGGCCGTGATCTGGACCGACACGATCCAGACGGCCGTGCTTTTGGGCGGCGCCGTGCTCTGTCTGGGGCTGATGCTCGCCGGTAGCGAGGGGGGCCTGGCCGGAGCCGTGGCCACGGCGGCCGCGGGCGGCAAGTTTCACTGCATGAACTTCCACCTCGACGCCACGAGCGCGAACCTCGCCATCTGGGTCGTGATCCTGGGCGGCCTGGGGCAGAACTTTTCGAGTTACACCTCCGACCAGGCGGTCGTGCAGCGATACATGACCACGCCCGACGAGCGGCGGGCGGCCACCTCGATCTGGCTGGCCGCGGGCCTGGCCGCCGTGGCCACGCTGCTCTTCTTCAGCCTCGGCAGCGGCCTCTATGCCTTCTACAAGGCCCACCCCGAGCGGCTTGACCCGACCTTCACGACCGACCAGATCTTCCCGCTCTTCATCCTCCACGAGACCTTTCCTGGCTTGGCTGGGCTGATCGTGGCGGGGATCTTCGCGGCGGCCCAGTCGACCGTTTCGACGAGCATGAACTCCACGGCCACGACGGTGGTGACTGATTTCCTCCGGCCCTTGAACGCCTGCCGCAGCGAGGCGGGCTACCTCCAAGCCGCCCGCGGGCTGACCCTCGGCTTCGGCCTGGCCGGCACGGTCCTGGCGCTCGTCTTCATCGACCCCACGATCCGCAGCCTGTTCGACTCCTTCATCAAGGTGGTGGGGATCTTCATGGGAGTCCTCGGCGGGCTCTTCGCCCTCGGGATGCTGACGCGGCGGGCGACCGGGCCGGGGGCGCTCGTGGGCGTCGTGGCGGGGGCGGCCGTGATGCTGGCCCTGCCGCTGTTCTCGGCGGTAGACGGCTACCTCTACCCCGCGATCGGCATCGCCGCCTGCTTCGCTGTCGGCCTGCTCGCGAGCCTCGTGCTGCCGGCCCGCCACCGCGACCTCACCGGCCTGACGGTGTCACGCCCCCGCCCATGAAGCCCGGGGCGATCGTGATCGGCTCGCCCTCGGTGGTCACTCTCGGCGAGCTAATCGCACCGCTCGCAGCGGCCCTTGAGGAGGACCTCGGTGACCGAACCGATCCGGCCGCCGGGGGGTCGCTTGCCGGCGGCTGGCTTTTCGGCCGGGGGCGGAAGGGCCACCTCCACCCCGTCCACGCACGACACCTCGCCGCAGGTCGTGCAGACAAAATGGGCGTGGTCGTCCCAGCGGTGGCCGCCGGCCCGCTGGGCCTCGAACCTCCAGACGTGGTCACCCAGCTCGACCCGCGCCGCCAGGCCGGCCTCGGTCAGCTCGGTGAGGTTGCGGTAGATCGTGGCCCGATCGAAGCCGAGGTGATCGAGCGCGTCGGACACTTCGGCATGGGTGAGCGGGCCGGCCGCCGACTGGAGGTGCCGCATCACCGCCACCCGGGCGGCGGTGCACCGCAGCCCCGCTCCGCGGATGCGGTCTCGGACGGCCTCGTCGGTGGCTGATCTGCCGCGGCCCATGGAGGCAAGAGTCTACATCACCTCGACGCCGGCGAGGAGTTCCACGATTGCGGCCATGAAGGCGGGCAGATCCGCCGGCTTGCGGCTGGAGACGAAGTGGCGGTCGACCACGACCTGGGTGTCCTCCCAGATCGCCCCGGCATTGACGAGGTCGTCTTTGATGCCGGGGCTGCCGGTCACCCGGACATCCCGGTAGACCCCGGCCGAAATCGGGATCCAGCCCCCGTGGCAGATCGCCGCCACGAGCTTGCCGCGGGCGGCGAACTCGCGGACCAGATCGAGGACTTTCTCGTCGCGGCGGAGCTGGTCGGGCATCCAGCCGCCGGGAATCACGATCCCGTGGAAGTCGGCCGCCTCCATCTCGGCGATCGCTCCGTCACTGGTGCAGGGATAGCCGTTTTTCCCGGAGTAGGTGCGGCCCGACATCCTGCCGGCCACCACCACGTGGCCGCCGGCCTCCTCGATTCGGAGCTTGGGATACCAGAGTTCGAGATCCTCGTAGTCGTCGCCCACGAGGGTCAGGATGCGGATCCCGTCGAGCGGACGGTGGGGCAGAAGGGGATGGGCCACGGGGGGTCTCCTCGGGATTGGCATGCTGGAGCATGCGAGAACACGGATGGATGGGCGTCCGGGTGCCTGCCGATGCCGTCCGCGGCAGACGCATTCTCGCCGCCGCGACGCCGGGCGGCGAGCCCCCTCGAGAAAAACCCCTCGTGAGGGTGGTTCATGCTATCGGGCGGGCTCGGGCTCGCGGCGGCCTGGCGGGGGCCGCCGGGTCCGGTTTTGGCCGCGGGATGGGCCTTGAAAAAAAGTCGCTTGACTCATCGAACCCTCACGCTACATTCACGCCCCGGCCTACCGGCAGTGGTCAGCGGATCGACCACCACAACATGTTGCGATAGCACGCAGATGGACCTGCTTTCTTATTTTTCCGGTTGTGAGGCCTTTTCCCCGGGCTGATTTTCTCACGTCGGCCCCCTGGCGGGCCGATGGTGGGTTGTAGAGCGACTATACGGTAGTATACTTTCAGGAGGGCTGGGCGGCCCCGCATCACGTCCTTTTTCAACGTTTCTCCGAGGAGGATCCTTTCCATGGCAGATTTCGACACGGCCACGCTCTCCGGCACCACCGCCCCCAGCCCGGCCGCCGGCCAGCGAGCCGCCCCCCGCACGCCCCTCGAAATCCGCCCCACCTTCTGCCCCACCGCGGTGGACAGTCCGTTCGACACGACCGAGTGGGAGCTCCGCACGGCGGCCATCAAGGGGGAGGATGGCAAGGTGCTCTTCGAGCAGCCGGCCTGCGAGATCCCCGCCGCCTGGAGCCAGTTGGCCACCAATGTCGTGGTCAGCAAGTATTTCTACGGTGAGATCCACACGCCCGAGCGGGAGCACTCCGTCCGCCAGCTTGTCCACCGCGTGGCCCGCACGATCGCCGACTGGGGCATCAAGGACGGCTACTTCAAGACCAAGCAGGACGGGGAGAACTTCTATCGCGACCTGGCCTGGCTCTGCGTCCACCAGCACGGGGCCTTCAATTCGCCGGTCTGGTTCAACGTCGGCCTCCACCACGAGTACGGCGTCAAGGGGGCTCCCTGCAACTGGCGCTGGGACGAGGCCAAGCGGGATGTCGTAGTGCCCGACAACCCCTACGAGTATCCCCAGGGCAGTGCCTGCTTCATTCAGAGCGTCCGCGACAACATGGAAGACATCATGGATCTCGCCCGCAGCGAGGCGATGCTCTTCAAGTTCGGCTCCGGCACCGGCACGGATCTGTCCACGATCCGCAGCCAGCGGGAGAAGCTCGCCGGCGGCGGCAAGCCCTCGGGGCCGCTCTCCTTCATGCGGGTCTACGACCAGGTGGCGGCGGTCGTGAAGAGCGGCGGCAAGACCCGGCGGGCGGCCAAGATGCAGTCGCTCAAGGTCCACCACCCCGACATCATGGAATTCATCGAGTGCAAGATGAAGGAGGAGAAGAAGGCCCGGGTGCTGATCGAGAAGGGGGGCTACGACGCCAACTTCAACGGCGAGGCCTACAGCTCGATCCTGTTCCAGAACGCCAACCTCTCGGTCCGCCTGTCCGACGAGTTCATGGAGGCGGTGGACCGCAACGACACCTGGACCACCCGCTGGGTGACCGATGCCTCCAAGGCCGGCCCGAGCTTCAAGGCCACCGAGGTGCTCGACCGGATGGCCGAGTGCGCCTGGCAGTGCGGCGACCCTGGCGTCCAGTACGACACCACGATCAACCGCTGGCATACCTGCCCCAACTCCGGCCGGATCAACGCCAGTAATCCGTGCAGTGAATACATGTTCCTGGACGACACGGCCTGCAACCTGGCGAGCATCAACCTGATGAAGTTTCGCCGGCCCGACGGCTCCTTCGACGTGGAGCGGTTCGCGGCGGCCTGCCGGGTGTTCTTCGTGGCCCAGGAGATCCTGGTGGACCATGCCAGCTACCCGACGGCCCGGATCGCCAGAAACAGCCACCTCTACCGGCCGCTGGGCCTGGGCTACTCGAACTTGGGCAGCCTCCTGATGGCCGACGGCCTGGCCTACGACAGCGCCGCCGGCCGCGGCCTGTGCGGGGCCCTGACGGCGATCCTCCACGGGGCGGCCAACCGGACGAGCGCCGAACTGGCCGCGGCGGTCGGGCCGTTCGAGGGCTTCGCGGCCAACCGCGAGCCGATGCTGAAAGTCATGCAGATGCACCGCGACGCGGTCGAGGCGATCGATCCGGCCTGCCCGGCGTATCTCCAGGACACCGCCCGGAAGATTTGGGACGACGTGCTCGCCGGGGGCCGGACCCACGGCTACCGCAATGCCCAGGCGACCGTGCTCGCCCCGACCGGCACGATCTCGTTTTTGATGGACTGCGACACGACGGGAATCGAGCCCGACATCGCGCTTGTCAAATACAAGCAGCTCGCCGGCGGCGGGATGCTCAAGATCGTCAACCAGACCGTGCCCCTGGCCCTGCGGACACTCGGCTACGACGAGCCGGCGGTGGAGGCGATCCTGGCCTATATCAACGACAAGGACACGATCGAGGGAGCCCCTGGCCTCAAGGCCGAGCATCTGGCCGTCTTTGACTGTGCCTTCAAGCCGCGGCTCGGCGAGCGGAGCATCGCCTGGGAGGCGCACGTCAAGATGATGGCGGCCGCCCAGCCGTTTCTCTCGGGCGCCATCTCGAAGACCGTGAACATGCCCCGGGAGACGACCCCGGCCGACATCGCCCGGGCCTACCAGGAGGGCTGGCGGATGGGCCTCAAGGCTCTGGCGATCTACCGCGACGGTTCGAAGGAGAGCCAGCCGCTCTCGACGAGCACCGAGGGCGACAAAGCGGCGGCCAAGGCCGCCACGGCCGCCCCGCGGCGGGAACGGCTGCCCGACACCCGCCGGAGCGTGACCCACAAGTTCAGCGTCGGCGGCCACGAGGGC
>CAYRNG010000071.1:0-4349 GCA_964425395.1 uncultured Candidatus Kuenenia sp.
GTTCAGCGGCGGCGGGCGGCTGATTTGGTGGCCAGCGGGGATCGTCATCTCCGCGGCCCAGGCGGCGAGGCCGGCCTGCTGGCCGCGGCTTCGGCCTACCGCCGGGCGTCGGCCGTTGCCGGCGACGACCCCGACACCCACCTTCGTCATGCCATCGCGCTTACAGCCCTGGGCCGGGATCGCGAGGCCGCCCTGGCCACGAGCCGGGCGGTGGCCCTCGATGGTCGGCTGGCCGATCGGCCGGCCGACCGGATGCCGGGCCAGCCGGTGCCGGTCGCGGCCCGCGGTGCGGCATTGCTGCGGGAGATCGCGGCCGCCGCCGATGCCGACGGGCCTGCCGTCGCGGCCCTGGCCGATCGCTGGGCCGGCCGGTTCGGCGGCCCGCTGGCCCTGCTCGCCGACGACACTGCCAGCCGCTGAGACCGGCACTGCCCGGCGTGCCAGCGGTTGCCGCCTCGCCCTTCCGAGCGGGGTGGGTATCCTTGGGCATGATGACTGCCAGCGGACCCTGTCAACGAATCGACCTCGCGGAACCGGATGGGCGGGTCCGGCTCGAGGCCCTCCGCGACAGGCTCGGCTCGCAGGGCGACGTGATCAGCCCGGCCAGCCGGCAGCGGACGATCGACGTGTTCGGCGAGCCGCTCACGCCCCGGCAGGTCGTCGCGAAAATCTGCGAGGACGTACGTCAGCAGGGGCTCGCGGCCCTGCTCGACTACACCCGCCGGATCGACCGGGCCGAAGTGACTTCTGAGTCACTGTTCGTGCCGCGGGATGCCCTGGCCGCGGCCCACGCGGCGGCCGACCCCGCCTTCCTGGCGGCCGTGCGGCGGATCCGCGACCGCGTCCGGAGGTTCCAGGAGGCCGTGCTGGCCCGCGACGTGACGGTGCCGCTCGCCGGCGGCGGCTCGCTGCGGCAGCGGTACGTTCCCCTGGCCCGAGTGGGCGTGTGCGTGCCGGGGGGCGCGGCGGCCTATCCATCGACGCTCCTCATGACCGTCGTGCCGGCCCAGGTGGCCGGAGTGCCGGAGATCGTCGTGGTCGCTCCCCCGACGCCCTTCGGCGCCGACAACCCCCACGTGCTGGCCACCTGCCACGAGCTCGGCGTGACGACCGTCGTGCGGGCCGGCGGCGCCCAGGCCGTGGCTGCGCTCGCCTACGGCGTCGCGGGGCTGCCCCGCGTGGACAAGATTGTGGGGCCGGGCAACCTGTTCGTGGCGCTGGCCAAGGAATATGTGTTCGGCGACGTGGCGATCGACTCGATCGCCGGGCCGAGTGAGATCGTGATCGTGGCCGACGAGGCTGCCCGGCCGGAGTTCATCGCGGCCGACATGCTCGCTCAGGCCGAGCACTCCCCCGGCTCGGCGATCCTGCTCACGGCCAGCCCCGCGCTCGCCGACCGCGTGGCCGCGGCGCTCGCCGCACAGCTGACGGTGCTCGAGCGGGCCGACCTCACCCGCGACAGTCTGGAGCGGTTCGCGGGGATCGTGATCACCCGCAGCGACGAGGAGTCGGCCGACCTGGCCCATGAGCTCGCCCCCGAGCACCTCTCGATCGACACCCGCGACCCGGAGGCGGCATTGGCCCGGATTCGCCACGTTGGCGCCGCTTTCCTGGGGCCCTACAGCCCGGTGGCCGCGGGCGACTACGCCGCCGGCCCGTCCCACGTGCTGCCCACCGGCGGCACGGCCCGGTTCGCGGCCGGCCTCTCGGCCAACGACTTTGTCCGCGGCGGCAGCGTGATCACCCTCGCGGCCGCCGACTTGGCCGAGCTGGCCGCCGACATCGAGACGATCGCCGACGTCGAGGGCCTCACGGCCCACCGTCGCAGCGTCACGACGCGGCTGTCTTGACGTTCGAGCCACCGGTGCATCTGCCCCCGCCGCGGCGCTGGGCCGGGGATTTCCCTGAATCGACCATTCAGACCCCCTGAATCTGCACCCTGCCGGCCCGTTGGTCGGATCAGGCGTCCCGCAACAGCTCGGCGACCGGCGTTTCGAGGAATCCCTCGATCGGCATGCCGTCGCCACCGACGAGCAGCCTCCGCCGGGGGCGGAAGGTCTCGTGAAATGCCGCCAGGCCGGGGAGGCCATCCCGTCGCCGGCCGCTCTTCACTTCGATGGCCAGAAGTGTGCGACCATCCGAGACCACGTAATCGACTTCTCGGCCCCGGTCCCGCCAATAGTGGACGCGGCAGCTTCCGGTGGCCTGGGCGTTCACCAGGTGGCTGCCGACGGCCGACTCCACCAGCCGGCCCCGAAAATCCGGGTCGGCCTGCATGTCGGCAGGGCGGGCATCGCTCACCGCGGAGAGGAGGGCCGTGTTGAAGACCTGCAATTTGGGGCTCGAGCCCCGGCGGCGAGCCGGATGAGCCGCATATTTCTGCAGCCCGGTCAGCATGCCGGCCTCCGACAAGAGATCGAGGTAGTGAGCGAGCGTAACCGTGTTGCCGGCATCGTGAAGCTGACCCAGCATCTTGGTGTATGAGAGAATTTGGCCCGATGTCCGGCAGCCCAGTTCGAAGAGCCTGCGGAGGAGGGCCGGCTTGTCGACCCGGGACAGCAGCAGGATGTCTCGCCCAACGGTCGTCTCGACGAGCGCGTCAAGCACGTAGCGCCGCCACCGGGCCACGTCGCCGATGAGCACGGCTGCCCCCGGATAGCCGCCGAAGAACAGATAATCGTCGAGCGCAAAGCCGAATGCGGCCCGCATCTCCGGGAATGACCAGTGTGGCAGCTGGACCGTCTCGAATCGTCCGGCCAGGCTTTCGGACAGACCTCGTCTGATCAGCACAGCCGCGGAGCCGAGCAGAACGACCTTGAGGTCGAGGCGTCGGCGGGTGTCCTCGTCCCAGTGCCATTTGACGGTCTCGGACCAGCCGGACACCTTCTGCACCTCGTCGATCACGAGAATGGCGCCAGCGGCATGCTCCCGGGCGAGCAGCCGGGCCCTGTCCCACTGGGCCGAGATCCAGGCCGAGTCGCGCAGCGTCGGCTCGTCGGCAGAGACGATCACGCTGGGCCGATTCGCTTCCCCCAGCACCTGCTCCACGAGCGTTGTCTTTCCGACTTGCCGGGGGCCGGCAACAATCTGCAGGAACCGCCGCGGCTCCTGGAGCCGTTGGGCCAAAATTTCACCCTGGGGCCTGCGAAACAAGCATCTCTGCAAATTACTCATGACACTGAGTATTATGGAGAAGCAGGCTACAGAATGCAAAACTCCCTTCACAAGCGGTAAATACCAGTGCCGTGCGGGGCGGGCCTGTGGCCTGGGGTGAGGTAGACTTGCGAGGTTCGGCCCAACTTTTCCCGGCCCCTAGCCCCCCTCGCACTCCCTCTGCCCATGCCAACCGCGGCCGCCAGCTTCGTCCGCCCCGCGATCGCCGAGCTCGCCGGCTACGTGCCGGGCGAGCAGCCGCAGGCCGGGAAGTGGATCAAGCTCAACACCAACGAAAACCCCTACCCGCCGTCGCCGGCCGTGGCCCGGGCGGTGGCGGCGGCCCTCGAGGGGCGGTCGCTCGCCAAGTATCCCGATCCGCTGGCCGGCGTGTTCCGGCTCCGGGCCGCCGAACTCCTCGGGGTCGATCCCGACTGGATCATCTGCGGCAACGGCTCCGACGACCTGCTCACGATCCTCGTCCGCACCTTCGTCGGGGAAGGGGAGCGGCTGCGGATCGCCTCCCCGGGCTACATCCTCTACCGGACCCTGGCCGAGATTCAGGGGGCGGCCTGCGAGGAGGTGTTCTACGAGCGAGACTGGTCGCTGCCCGATGCCTTCGCCGCCCCCCGGGATGATCTCAAGCTCGCCTTCCTCGCCAATCCCAACAGCCCCTCCGGCGTGGTCGTGCCTCCGGCCCGGGTGCTGGAACTGGCCGAGCGGCTGCCCTGCCCGCTGGTCGTGGACGAGGCCTACGGCGAGTTCGCCGACTCCCATTGCCTCGAGCTCGTCAAGCAGTGCGAGCGGGTGATCGTGACCCGGTCGCTCTCCAAGTCGTATGCCCTGGCCGGGCTGCGGGTCGGCTTCGCCGTGGCCCGGCCCGAGGTCGTGGCCGAACTCCGCAAGGTGAAGGATTCCTACAACTGCGACACCCTCGCGATCGCCGCGGCCACGGCCGCCATCGACGACCAGGCCTGGCTGGCCGACAACCAGCGGGCCATCCGGGCCACCCGCCGCCGGCTCACCGACTCGATGCGGGCCCTCGGCTACGACGCCGTTGAAAGCCAGGCCAACTTCGTCTGGTGCACCCACCCCGACCGGCCCCACCGGCCGGTCTACGAGGCCCTCAAGGCCCGCGGCTGCCTGATCCGATTCATGAACTACCCCGGCTGGGGAGACGGCCTCCGGATCACCGT
>CAYRNG010000072.1:0-2366 GCA_964425395.1 uncultured Candidatus Kuenenia sp.
ACTACCACGTGGACGGGTTCCGGTTCGACCTGGCGAGCATCCTCTCCCGCGACCGCAACGGCGAGATTCTCCCCAACCCGCCGATCATCGAGGTGATCACCGAAGACCCGATGCTGGCCGACACCAAGATCATCGCCGAGGCCTGGGACGCGGCCGGCGCCTACCAGGTGGGCTCGTTCGCCAGCCTCCGCTGGGCCGAGTGGAACGGCCGCTACCGCGACGACGTGCGACGGTTCTGGCGGGGCGACTTCGCCCAGACCGGCCACTTGGCCACCCGCCTGGCCGGCTCGAGCGACCTCTACGCCAACGGCCAGCGGCAGCCCTTCCACAGCATCAACTTCGTGACCAGCCACGACGGCTTCACCCTCAACGACCTGGTCAGCTACCGCGAGAAGCACAACGAGGCCAACGGCGAGGGCAACCGCGATGGCGACAACAACAACTTCTCGGAGAACTACGGCATCGAGGGGCCGACCCGCCGGCCTGAGATCCAGGCCATCCGCGGCCGCCAGATCCGCAACATGCTGGCCACCCTGCTGCTCAGCCAGGGGGTGCCGATGCTGGTGGCCGGCGACGAATGCCGCCGCACCCAAGAAGGCAACAACAACGCCTGGTGCCAGGACAACGACGTCTCCTGGTTCGACTGGCGGCTGGTCGAGGAACATGCCGACCTGGTGCGGTTCGTGACGGCGCTGGTGCGGTTTCGGCTGGGCAACCCGGCGCTGCGGCGGCGGGCCTTTCTCGAGGGGGGGGCGAGCGAATCGGGCCGGATTCCCGACGTCGAGTGGTTCTCGCCTGAGGGCAATCACATCGACTGGTACGCGGCCGACGCCAGCCTGACCTGCCTGTTCGGAGCGCCGTCGCCGGAGGAGCTCGCCGTGGCCCCCGACCTGGCTGCGGGAGGCAGCGACGGCACGCCCCGACACGTGCTGTTATTCGCCCATGCCGGCTCCCTGCCGAGATCGTTCGTGTTTCCCAAGCCCGAACCGCTCCGGGCCCTCGACTGGCGGGTCTTCGTGCAGACGGCCCACGAGCCGCCGGGCGATGCCTTTCCTGACGGCGACGGGCCGGCGGTGGACGTGACCGCGCCGCTCGAGCTGCCCGAGCGGTCGCTGATCTGCCTGGTGGCCAGGCCGGCCCCGCCGCCGGCCGAGGAGGGCGGTTTGCCTCCCGGCCCGCCCGACCGGTAGGCTTTCTCCATCCACCTCACGATGCCATCCCCGGGGCGACGGTTCCCTGCGGCTGCATCGCGTTTGCCCTGGAGAACCCCATGATCCGCTCGACCCCCCTGCCCCGCCTCGCGATCCTTCCGCTCGCCGCCCTGGGCTTCGTCATCGGCTGTGCCCCGGCCGCCAAGCCCGCTGCCAAGCCGGCCGCCGCCAAGCCCGCTGCGGGGGGGCACGACCACGATCACGATCATCACGTCCATCCCGAGACCCTGGCCGCAGGCATCGGGGAGCTGGAGAAGGTGGTCAAGGAGGTAGGCGAGAAGCTGGCCGCGGGCGCCAAGGATGCCGCCGACGATGCCGTTCACGCGGTCGGCCATCTGCTCGAAGATCTGGAAGGCCTGCTGGAGAAAGAGCAGCTGGGAGCCGATCTCAAGGAGGGAGGCCGGAAGGCCCTGGCTGAGCTCAACGCCTGCTTCGACAAGCTCGACGAGGCCCTCCACGCGGCCGCCGGCGAGGGAGAGTCGCCCGCCGACGTCCATGCATCGGTGGCCGAGCGGATCTCCGCCGCCGTGGCGGCCCTCAAGGAAAAGTTCGTCAGCCCCTGACCTGAGTCACCCAGCCCTTGAAGGAGATGCACTGATGCCGCAGCGACCAGAGCGACGATTCCTGGTGGGGCTGGGTTTGGTCCTGGGCCTGCTCGGGCCGGGTCTGGCGGCCGTACGGGCCGAGGTGGACGCGGCGGCCGTCCGGCAGGAGCTCGTGCTGGCCGCCGAGCCGGCCGGCGTGGTTTCCCTGGCCGAGGCCCGGGGCAAGCTGGGGCTCGAACCACGGCCGATCGTGGTGGCCGGGCGGATCGAGGGCAAGGGCATCGACCCCTTCTTGGACGGCAAGGCATCCTTCTCGCTCGTCGAGATCCCGGCCGACGATCATGCCAAGAAGCCGGGCCACGACGCCGCCAACTGCCCGTTCTGCAAGAAGCGGCAGGCCAACGCCACGATGGCGGCGGTGCAATTTCTCGGCGCCGACGGCAAGCCGCTGCCGCTCGACGCCCGCGGGCTGTTCGGCGTCGCCCAAGGGCAGGATGTCGTGATCCGCGGGACGGGCATCTTCGACGCCAAGCTGGGCGTGCCGATCATCCAGCTGACGGCCGACGGCATCTTCGTGCGGCCGCAGGCCAAGTGACCGCGGGCTACCGGC
>CAYRNG010000073.1:0-2050 GCA_964425395.1 uncultured Candidatus Kuenenia sp.
GCGGCATGTCGAGGGCGTTGTGGTGGGTCTTGAACGGCCGGGCCGCGGCGCCGCCGGCGCTGTCCTGCAGCGTCGGCCCCTCGACCTCGAGGTAGCCCCTGCTCGTGAGCACCCGCCGCACCGCTTCGATAATCCGGCTGCGGGCCACGAACCGCTCGCGGACCCCCTCGCCGTGGATCAGGTCGAGGTACCGCATCCGCTGGCGGAGTTCGGGATCGACCAGGCCGTGGAACTTGTCGGGGGGCGTCTCGAGGCTCTTGGCCAGGAACGTGACCCGCGCGGCAAAGACGGTCAGTTCGCCGGTCTTCGACCAGCCCAGCCGGCCATCGATCCCGACCAAGTCGCCGAGGTCGAGGCAGCGGACCACCTCCCAGGCCTCGGGCCCGACCTGCTTCTTGCCGAGCATGATCTGGATCCGGCCGGTCCGGTCGGCGAGCGACAAAAAGACGAGACTGCCGGCGCTCCGCTGGAGCATGATCCGGCCGGCCACCCGCACGCTCGGCCCGTCGTCGGCCTCTCGGGCCACGCCCTCGCCTGCTGTCCGCACGGTGGCGATCGGCGTGACGCCGTCGAACCGCTGCCCCCAGGGATCGACCCCCAGGGCCGCGAGCCTGGCGAGCTTGTCGCGGCGGGCCTTTTCGAGCTGCGCGGCGGTGCCGCCCGCGGCCTCGGCCGGGACAGTCGGCTGGTGGGGGTCGGGCTGCGTGTCGGGCATGATGCCTCGCCTGGAGGGAGGTGGGTAGCGTCCAAGCGGGCATTGTCGACGCTGGGGCCGGTTTGGAGAAGGCCCACGGTCAGGACCGGGCGACTATCGGCCTGCCGCGGGATCGGCTAGAAACGGTTTTCAGGCTCCGGAAACAATCTCGTGAACGCCCCCGACAAGCATCGCCCGGCGCTGTTCGCCGTCGAGATTCGCACCGCGGGCTGGGATGGGCTCGTGGCCTGGTACCGCGACGTGCTCGGGCTGGAGGTACTCTTGCGGGTGATGGACGACCGCTACGCGCTGCTGGGCGTCGGGGCGGCCCGGCTGGCGATCCTGGGCCGCGATGAGCCGGGGCTGGCGACCGGCCGGTGGAGCCTGGCCTTCGAGGTCAAGGATCTGGAGACCACCTCCGGGCGACTGGCAGCGGCCGGGATTCAGGCTCCGGTTCCGCTGGACAACCCCGAAGGTTTTCGCGAGATCGTGGTCAGCGATCCCGATGGCAACCGGATCCGCATCTTCGCCTGGGCGGACAGTCACCCATGACCCGGCCCGTGGCCCTGATCGGCATCCTCACCGTCTCCGATCGCGCGAGCCGCGGCGAATATGCCGACGAGGGGGGCCCGGCGATCCGCGACTATCTCGCGGAGGTGCTCTCGAGCCCGTGGGAGGCCCGCGAACGCATCGTGCCCGACGACCTCGACACGATCACGGCGGCGATCCGTGAACTCGCCGCCGCTGGCTGCTGCCTTGTCGTGACCACCGGCGGCACCGGCCCTGCCCCGCGGGACGTCACGCCCGAGGCTACCGAACAGGCCTGCACGAAGCTCCTGCCCGGCTTCGGCGAGCTGATGCGAAAGGTGTCGCTCGAATACGTGCCCACGGCGATCCTCTCGCGGCAGACGGCGGGCGTCTGCGGCCGGGCGCTCGTCGTCAATCTCCCGGGCCGGCCCAAGAGCATCCGCCAGTGCCTCGACGCCGTCTTCCCGGCGATCCCCTACTGCGTGGATCTGATCCACACGGCCGCCGCCGACCCGCCGCGGCTCGAGACCGACCCGGAGCGGCTCGTCGCCTTCCGGCCGAAGGGGTGACGGAAATTTGCAATTCGGCGCAGGGGTTGCCCGTGCCAATCGAGACGGCGTTGGAAACCGAGCGCAGGCAGGATGCCGAAGCGAGGTTTCCATCGAGCGACCGGAGCACAGGATGTGCGGAGGGAGCGTCCGACGAGATGGCACGGGCAACCCCGTGGGCCACCCAAACAGGTAACACTCAGCCGCCGGCCAAGCGCCGGGCGATCTGGGGGGCGAAGTAGGTGAGCACGCAATCGGCCCCGGCCCGCTTGATCACGAG
>CAYRNG010000074.1:0-9674 GCA_964425395.1 uncultured Candidatus Kuenenia sp.
TCGGCGCAGCCGGAGCGGGCTGAAGGACCCGAAGCGTCCGACCGGGTGCTTCGCGTTCGCCGGCCCGACCGGCGTCGGCAAGACGCTCCTGGCCAAGGCGCTGGCCCAGTTCATGTTCGGCGATGCCGACGCGCTGATCCAGATCGACATGAGCGAATACATGGAGAAGCACAACGTCAGCCGGCTGATCGGCGCTCCCCCGGGCTATGTCGGCTTCGAGGAGGGGGGCCAGCTGACGGAGAAGATCCGCCGCCGGCCCTACGCCGTGGTCCTGCTGGACGAGATCGAGAAGGCCCACCCCGACGTGTTCAACATGCTCCTCCAGGTGATGGAGGAGGGGCGGCTGACCGACTCGTTCGGCCGGAACGTCGATTTCCGCAACACGATCCTGATCATGACGACCAACGCCGGCGCCGAGGCGATCAAGAACGAGGCCGCCTTCGGCTTCCAGAAGCCCGACGGCGACGCGTCGTATGACAGCATGAAGGGCCGCGTCAACGAGCGGATCGAGAAGGTCTTCCGGCCGGAGTTCCTGAACCGGCTCGACGACGTGATCGTGTTCCACCACCTGACCGTCGAGAACCTGAAGCTGGTGATCGACATCGAGCTGGAGAAGGTCCGCGAGCGGCTCGCCGAGCGGGGCCTGGCGCTCGAGCTCACCGACGAGGCGAAGGCGTTCCTGATCAAGAAGGGCTCCGACACCGATTTCGGCGCCCGGCCCCTGCGACGGGCCCTCGAGAACTACATCGAGGATCCGGTCAGCGAGGAGCTCTTGAAGGGCGAGTTCGAGGGCAAGGACACGATCCGGGTCGACTGCACGGAGGTGGCCGGCAAGAAGCAGCTCACCTTTACCGGCGTGGTCACGGCCGAGCCCGTCGCAGCCGGCGGCGAAGCGGGCTGAAAAAGAGCCCGTTTCCCGGCCGGCCGGCGGCCTTGGCCCGAGCCCTTCGGTCCGCTACGCTCCCGCCCGTTTTTCCTCCGCTGGAAACGGTGCCATGCGTCGCGGTCGGTCGCTCGGAATTCTTCTCTGCCTCGTCGCCCTCTGGCTCGCCGCCGGCCTCCCGCCGGCCGTCGCCAACGACAACGCCGGCCTGCTGACGGCCCCTGACATCGAGCGGAAGCGGGCCGAGCTCGACGAGGCGACCGGCCTCTCAGCCGAGGTCCGCGAGCAGGTCGCCGAGCAGTTCACCAAGGCGGCCGAGCGGCTCGAGGCCGCGGCCCAGGCACAGGCCCAGGCCAAGGCCCTCGAGGTCGAGGCTGCCCGCGGGCCCGAGGAACTGGCCCGGCTCGAGAAGCTCGTCGCCGCCCCGCCGGCCAGCCCGGTACCGGCCGAACTGCCGGGGAGCATCGAAGCATTGCGGGCAGCTCACCATGAGGCCGAGACGGCGGCCGCTGAGGCCCGCCGCCGCCTCTCGGCCCTCTCGGCCGAACTCGAACGGCGGACCACCCGCGGCCGCGAGCTGCCCGACCTCGTCGCCCAGGTGAAGGGCCGGCTCGATTCAGTGGCCGAGATGCTGGCGGCATCGCCGGCCCCCGGCGAGCCGCCGGAGCTCGTGGCCGCCCGGCGGCTGCGGCTGGAGTGTTCCCGGCAGCACCGCACCGCCGAACTGGCCCAGCTCGAACAGGAATCACGAACCCTCGCCGCCACCGGACGCCTCCTGGCCCTCGAGCGGGAGCTGGCCGAGCGAGCGGCAGCCGATGCTGCCCGTCAGCTGGCCGCCTTGGCCCGAGGCCTGGCCGAGCGGGAGCAGCAGGAGGCGGCCACCCGGGCCGATGAGGCCCGGCGGACGGCGATCCTCGCCCATCCGGCGGTCCGCGCGGCGGCCGCCCGCAACTCGAGCCTCGCCGAAACCCACGCCCGGCTGGTAGAGGCCGCCGAAGAGGCCCGGGCCGAGCTCGGCCGAGTTGAGACGCTCCGCGACCAGCTCGGCCAGCAGTATGCCGAGACCCGCCGGCGGGCCGAGGAGGCCCGCTTCTCGCCCGCGATCGGCCTGATGCTCCGCGGCCAGCGGTCGGAGCTGCCCGACACCTCCGATGCCCAGCGGCGGGCCGCCAAGCGGGCCGACCAGCAAGCCGAGATCAACTTCCAGCTCCTCGAGTGGGAGACCGACCGCCGCCGGCTCCAGCAGGGCGACGAGCCGCTCGCGGTCGAGCTCGACTCGCTCCCCACGGAGCTGGGCTTCGCCGAGCAGCTCGACGTCCGCGAGGAGCTCGAGGGGGTCGTCCGCAGCCGGCTCAAGCTCTATGCCGACCTGATCACGGTAGCCCGCGGCCAGCTCGGCCGGCTGGCGGCGCTCCAGAGTGCCGAGGAGGGGCTGACCCGGGTCGTCGAGGAGCAGCGGGCCTTCATCGCCGAGCACGTGCTCTGGGTGCGGAGCACGACGCCCCTCACACCGGCCCTCCTTCCCTCGCTGGTCACGGCCGTCCGGGAGCTGGCCGACGGGGCACTCTGGAAGCGGGTGGGAATGGCGCTGGTGGCCGATGCCCGGGAACGGCCGCTCGTGGAACTCCTCCTCCTGCCGCTCCTCTGGCTCGTGGCGGTGCGGCGGCGGCTGGTGGCCCGGCTCGACCGCCTGGCCCTCGATGCCCAGCGATCGACCGTGACGGGCTTTTGGCCCACGCTCGAGGCGCTCGCCGTCTCGGCCGGCCTGGCCCTGCCCCTGCCGGCCGTGCTCGGCTTCTGCGGCTGGCGGCTGGCGGCCACCGGCCTGCCCGGCGATGCCGTCTACGCCGTGGGCATGGCCCTCCTGGTCGGGTCGGGAGGCCTGGCGGCCGTCAGCTTCGCGGGGGCCGTCTGCCTGCCCCGCGGGCTGGGCGAGGCCCACTTCGGCTGGGATCCGGCCGCCACCGCGGCCCTCCGCCGGGCGGTCTGGCTGGCCAAGTGGACCTGCCTGCCGACGGCGGTGCTCTGCCTGTTCGCGGAGTATCGCGGCGACGAGCTGCTCGTCGGCACCGTCGGCCGACTGGCCCTGGTGGCGGCCTGCCTGTCGCTGGCGGTGATCACTGCGGGGCTGTTTCGCCGCTCCGGTCCGGTCCGGACGATGCTTGCCCGGCAGCATCCGACCGCCTGGTTTCAGGTCACCGACCGGCTCTGGACCGGCCTCTTGGTCGCCCTGCCGGTGGCACTCGCCGGCCTGTCGCTGGCCGGTTACCAGTACACGGCCGTCGGGCTCTCGACCCGCCTGTTCGCCACCTGGGGCGTGATCGGGCTGGGGCTCGTGATCCGGGCGGTGGTGCTCCGCTGGCTCTTGCTCGTGCATCGGCGGCTGACCCTCAAGCGGGCCCGGGCCCGGCGGGCCGAGCTTCATGCCCGCCAGGAGACCGAGGCCGCCGCCGAACTGCCCGTGGCCGACGACCGCTCGCTCGAGCTGCGGCTCTCCGACATCGAGCAGCAGTCGCGGCGGCTGGTGCGGCTGGCGGTGATCCTGGGGGGCTGCGGCCTGTTGGCGGTGATCTGGCACGACATCGTGCCGGCCGTCGGCTATCTGGGCCGGTTCACCCTCTGGCAGTCGGGGCTCGCGGCCGCCGGCCCGGGGGGCGAGCCTGTCCGGATCACGCTCGTCGAGGCGCTGCTGGCGGCGGTCGGGGCCACGGTCACGATCCTCGCCTGCCGCAACCTGCCGGGCCTCCTTGACCTGGCGGTCTTCCAGCGGCTGCCCTTCGATGCCGGGGCCCGCTACGCCGCTACGGCGGTCACGCAGTACGCAGTGGCCGTGATCGGCACGGTGCTCTGCTTCCGCCAGCTGGGGATCGGCTGGCAGAGCGTGCAGTGGCTGGTGGCCGCGATGACCGTCGGCCTCGGCTTCGGCCTCCAGGAGATCTTCGCCAACTTCGTCTCCGGGATCATCATCCTCTTCGAACGGCCGATCCGGGTGGGCGACGTGGTCACGATCGGCGAGACCACCGGCACGGTGACGCGAATCCGGATCCGGGCCACCACGATCTGCGACTGGGACCACAAGGAGCTGATCGTCCCCAACCGCGAGTTCGTGACCGGCAAGCTCGTCAACTGGTCGCTCACCAACCCCAATCTCCGGGTGGTGGTCAAGGTGGGCGTCGCCTACGGCTCCGACACCCGGCTGGTCGTCCGGCTCCTCGAGGAGGCAGCCGCTGCCCAGCCCCTGGCCCTGGCCGATCCGCCGCCGACCGTGGTGTTCTCCCAGTTCGGAGCCAGCAGCCTCGACTTCGAGCTGCGGGTATTCACGGCCGGCGTGATCAACGCCCGGCTCCTGCGGCACGAGCTGCACCTGGCGATCGACGACGCCTTCCGGGCCCACGGCATCGAGATCGCCTTCCCGCAGCAGGATCTCCACCTCCGGAGCCTCCCACCGGGCTGGCCCGAGCCAGCCGTCACGCCCCGAGACGCCCGCGCGGCCTAGCGGCCAATGATCCCGAACCGCACCAACACAAGCCAGGACGCCCGGTTCCGCGGCGAGCTGCTCCGGTTTCAGTTTCAGATCAACTACTGACCCACGGCCAGCGACCGCTGCGTCGGCAGCGAGGCGGCCTGGGGGCGGAGCTGATTGAGTCTTTCTTCAATCACCTTGGGGGCCCGTTCGCGGCAGGCGTCCAGGGCTTTCTCGGCCTCGGCGTCCTTGCCCTCGGCGAACAGCACCGCCGCCCGAGCCCGCAGCACCTGCCAACTCTCGCTCTGCTCCGGAGCCTTGTCAAGCAGTTGTCGGGCCTTGTCGAGATCCCGCAGCTTCTGGTTGTCGGTCGTCGCGTAGAAAAACGCCGCGTCCCCCAGGAGCGGCTCCGGCAGCGGTCCGCCGGCTTTCTGTTTGAATACCCCGGCCTTTGTGAGCGCTCGTTCAAAGAACGTCTTGGCGTCGTTGTCCTTGTGCTCCTGAAAAAGGGCGTCGGCCACCAGCCAGCAGAGGAGCGGCGTCTGCTTCTTGACCGCCTGCATCTTCCTAATGGTCGCCACCCAGTCCTTCACCATCTCGGGCTTGTCCAGCAGCAGGTAGGCATGGCAACAGTCGGGGCCCAGGAGTGAAAAGAACAGCCGCAGCCGGGCATACCCCTGACAGGCCTCGGCCAGATGAGCTTCAGCCGCTGCGGCATCGCCCTCGTAGGCCCAGGCGAGTGCCGCCAGCACCCGGCCCTCGTAAAAATCTCCCCGCCCGGCGATGCCTCGCTCGAGTGCCGCCAGCACCGCCGGGCGGTTCGGATCCTGCCGGTCTGGCTTGAGGAATCGCCGCATCTTCACATAGGTCTGCAGCCAAGGGCCCAGGTTGGGCTGAATTCGCTCGTAGAGCGGCTGCAGCACTCCGCGTTGCTTCCCGACCGCGGCATCGGCGTCCCGGAGCCGCCCCTGGGCGTTCCGGACCCGGGCATCGGCGGCGGCACGCTGTGGCTGGCCGGCCTTGCCCAGGGCGTAGACCTGAGTCTGGCCGTCGATGGCAGCCTTGAGAGCAGCATTCTCCGCTTGCAACGCCACCAATTTTTGCTGCATTACGGCCTCCTCACGATAGATGTCCACCATGGTGTCAAACAGTCTGCATCCGTCGATGATTCGGTTGCGTTCGGCGATTAAGTGTGCGATCGCCTGATCCGGGGGCACGGCAGGCACGGCAGGAAACGCCGGTTTCACCAGGGGCCGAGGATTCATCGGCACGCGGCCGGCGGCGGCCTGTTCGTCCGGTGCTGGTTCGGACACGTCCCAGCCGTTCCACGGCTCGGCCACTGGCCGCTCGCCATCAGCCTGCCAGTCCGGCATCTCCAGCAGTTCGGCCAGGCTTCCGCTCCGGCCAGCCAGCGGATGCCCACCCGCAGCGTCTTGATTCGGCTTTTTCTGGGCGGCCAAGACTGACGCCGCGGTGAGCCCGATCAGTGCCGTAATCATGATGAAGGATGAAACCCGAGGCATGTTTCGACACATGGCTTTGAATCTCCCCTTGCCTGTTCAATCTTGCCATTGCCGAGCCCGCAAGATTCCGAACTCGCTCAACTGATGACAAGTAGGTGTTCTATCCCCCATCCGAGGTCTCTGCAATGCGCTGCCGGAAAGGTTCGCAGTTGCCCGGGATTTGCCCAGGCTGCCCAGGCTCCCGGGGCGGCCGGGGGCTTTCCTGATCGGCTCATGCCGCTCGACCGGCAAGGCCGATACCACCGGCAGGATTTCACGTTCCGGAGCCGCTCTCCCTGCGCGGCCCTTGCCCATGGCCTCCGCCCCCGCCCCCGCCACCGTCGCCCCCGCCCCGGCCGGGCCCACCGGCTGGCTGGCCGGCCTCGTGGCCGCCCTCGGCGAGCGAACGATCGCCGCCGTGGCGGGGATCGGCGACGTGGCCCTGTTCGCCCTCAAGACCGTGGGCTGGATCTTCGCCCGCCGCCAGCGGCGGGACGTGCTGATCCCGGCCTTCTACCAGATCGGCGTGATGTCGCTGCCGGTGGTGGCCCTCACGGGGCTATTCATCGGGATGGTGCTCGCCGTCCAGAGCTACGCCCAGTTCAAGGCGCTCGGCCTCGAGACCCGGCTCGGCTCGGTGATCAACCTCTCGCTCGTGCGGGAGCTGGGCCCCGTGCTCGCCGCCACGATGCTCGCCGGCCGGGTGGGCAGCGCCATGGCCGCCGAGCTGGGCACGATGCGGGTCACCGAGCAGATCGACGCCCTGGAGAGCATGGGCGCCAACCCGATCTACTACCTGGTGGTGCCCCGCTTCCTCGGCTGCCTGATCCTGATCCCGTCGCTGACGGTGATGGCCGACTTCATGGGGGTGCTGGGGGGCTACTTCTACTCCCACGTCCTGCTCGGCATCGACTACCACCACTACTGGGCCAACTCCCGGGAATACGTGGACGTGTTCGACTTCCTGATGGGGGTCTTCAAGAGCCTGTTCTTCGGGGCGGCGATCGCCCTGGTCAGCTGCCACCACGGCTTCCACTGCAACCAGGGGGCCGAGGGGGTGGGGCGGGCCGCCACCAATGCCTTCGTCCACTCGTTCGTCCTGATCCTGGTGCTCGATTTGTTCCTGGGCATCTGGCTCAACAACGTCCACGATTTCTTCCGCCCCGAGGGCCCCCGCCGCCTGCTCTAGGACCGCTCTCCGCCTCCCATGAACGCCACCGCTCCCGCCACCGCCGCTCCCCCCGATGCCGCCGCTCCGCCGCTGTTGCGGGTCGATCGGCTGGCGGTCCGGTTTGGCAGCCAGCGGGTGCTCCGCGACATCTCGCTCGACCTGGCCGCCGGCGAGACGCTGGCCGTGATCGGCGAGAGCGGCTGCGGGAAGACCGTGCTCCTGAAGTCGATGATCGGGCTGATTCGGCCCAGCACCGGGGAGGTGCTCTTCGAGGGCCGCTCGCTCGCCCGGATGAACGACCGGCAGTTGGCCCACCTCCGGACGCGGTATGGGTTCGTGTTTCAGGGGGCCGCCCTGTTCGACAGCCTCACCATCGCCGACAACATCGCCTTCCCGCTCCGCGAGCACACCCGGATCCCGCTGGCCGAGATCCGGGAGATCGTGGCGGCCCTGGTGGACGAGGTGGGGCTGCCCCGCTCGGTGCTCGCCAAGAAGCCGGTCGAGCTGTCCGGCGGGATGCGGAAGCGGGCCGGCCTGGCGAGAGCCCTGGCCCTCGACCCCACCCTCGTGCTCTACGACGAGCCGACCACCGGCCTCGATCCGATCATGACCGACGTGATCAACGAGCTGATCCTCCGGGTCCGGCGGCCGAACGTCACGAGCGTGGTGGTGACCCACGACATGAACACCGCCCGCAAGGTGGCCGACCGGGTGATCATGCTGTACCCGCTGTTTCGGCTCGAGCCGGGCGAGCCGCAGATCGTCTTCGACGGCACCCCCGCCGAGCTCGACCGCTCGTCCGACCCGCGGATCCGGCAGTTCGTCGAAGGGCGGGCCGGCACGCGGCTGATGGAACTCCGGGAGGAGCAGGCCCGCGCGGCCAGCCGGGCCGGGGCGGAAGCGAGCGTGGAGGACCACGCTGAGAACGACCAAGCCGCGGCGGACGAGGCCGGCGCGGAGGAGCTGCCATGAACGAGCGGGTGATGCAATTTCGGGTCGGCGTCGTGGTGCTTGCCACCGCCATCATCGCCGGGATCCTGATCGTCCTGTTCGGCGACCTGCCCTCCCTCGTGCAGGCCACCTATCCCTTGCGGATGAGTTTCTCCGACGCCCGGGGCGTGGCCGACGGCACCCCCGTCCGCAAAAACGGGATCCTCGTCGGCCGGGTCTCGAAGGTGGCCCTCGACGAGCGGGGGGGCGTGAACGTGGTGGCCGACATCGACGCCTACGTGCCGGTCTACAAGGACGAGCAGCCCCGGATCTCCACCACCCTGCTCGGCGACGCCGAGATCCAGCTGATCCCCGGCACGATCCGCCCCCCGCGGCAGCGGGTGGCAGAAGGGGAGGTGCTCGTGGGGGCCGTCGCCCGGGATCCCTTCGAGGTGTTCGCGACCCTCGAGCCCAAGCTCGGCGCCGCTCTCGACTCGCTCACCGAGGCGAGCACGGCCGTCACCAAGCTCTCCGGCGACCTCGACCGGATGCTGATGGGCGACGACAACACCTTCGGAAAGTTGATCGCCAAGACCGAGCGGGCCCTCGACGACTTCAGCAACGCGATGGCCAACATCAACGACGTGATGGGGGATCCCCAGGCCCGGGCCAACATCAAGCAGACGCTCGACGGCCTGCCGCAGGCGCTTGCCGACCTCCGGAACACGGTCCAGGGCATGGGTACGGTGCTCGACACGGCCGACCAGAACCTCCGCAACCTCGAGGGGCTCACCCGGCCGCTCGGCGAACGGGGCCCCGGCATGGTGGCCCAGATCGACACCACCATCGGCCGGCTCGACGAGGTGCTCCAGCAGGCGGTGTTCTTCACGAAGGCCTTGAACGAATCCGACGGCACGCTCGGCCGGCTCGTCCGCGACCCGCGGGGCTACGAGGACCTCGCCGCCGCCGCGGCCAACGTCAAGGGCCTGTCGCGGGAGTTGCGGCCGATCGTGGACGACATCCGGGTGTTCTCCGACAAGATCGCCCGCCATCCGGAGAGCCTCGGAGTCCGCGGCGCCCTCGACCGCCGCCCGGGGCTGAAGTAGGGCCATAGGGCCCCTGCGGCTCGACGGCTTGCGGGAACTCACGCCGGAGGTGGCAGACGCCCTGTCGGGCTTCAACCCGCAGTGCACGTACGACCGCCTGGGCCTGGGTGGCCTTCGGCGGCTTTCTCCTGAAGTCGCCAAGAGGCTTGTCCCGCTGCGTGCCACGCTTTCTCTGGGAGGGCTGAGGACGGTGTCGCCCGAACTGGCGGAGGCACTGGTCGAGGTCAGGGGCCGGCTCCACCTGTCCGGCGTCCGCAGGCTGTCGACGGAGGCGGCCGGGATCCTGCTCTCGCGGCCGGAGGTGAACCTGTCGCCGTGCGAGTGGTGAGGGCGGAGGGCGGGGACGACACTCAGGCAAAACCCCGCTCGCACGACACCTCCCGAATCGCCTGGGCGAAACTCATGGCGCGGGTGGGGGAGGAGTTTCCGCTCGAGTGCCCGAGTTGTGGTGGTGACATCCGGCTGATCGCGTTACACCAAAGCCAGGGCCCATCCGCAAGATTCTCACCCATCTCGGCGAACCGCTCGAACCACCACCGGTGTCGCCCGCTCATGGCCCACCCACCGACTGGGGCGAGCTCGTCCAGGCGCATGACGACCGCGAAGCGGTTCAGGGAGG
>CAYRNG010000075.1:0-2186 GCA_964425395.1 uncultured Candidatus Kuenenia sp.
AACCAGACCCCGAACCGCTCGGCCCCGATCCGCTCCCGGACCGCGTGCTGGACCCCTTCTGCGGGCGTCCGTGCACACGCTGCCGCGGCGGCTTTGCCCATGGGTCCTTCCCTTCGCGAGCCGGCCAGCGGCCGGTTCGCCTGCATCCGTGTCGATCAAGTCAAAGTGGTCGTCGCCGACAGGTACGTGAGGCCACGTCGTGCAACCGCGGGGCGAGTATAGGAGTGCTTGCAGTGCTGTCAAACCGGGGCGGAACTGCCGCGGAAAGTGGTGCCTCGAGGGCCGCATGGGGTAGCGGCAAGGTCTCCCGAGCAGGCCGCCGGCCAGCCGGTATACTTCGGCCTCACCTCCGGCGGGCCGCGGCTAACGCGATCGGCAAAGCATGTTTTCCCCGGCGTGGGATGGTGAACGACGGGAGGAGAGGCTACGAATGAGACGCGGGACGAGACCGGCGGCGGCAATTCTGGGGGCGATCCTCATCGCGGCTGCCGCGGGCCACGGCGAAGACGCGATTCCGGCGGCCGCGGCCGAGGCGGCCCGCGCGGCGGCCGAGGCGGCCGGCTTCCAGCCCGGCGACATCTCGATCGGAGACCCGATCGCGCTGCCCTTCACGCCCCCCAAGGCTGCAGCAGCCGCCCCGGCTGCCCCGGCTGCTCCCGCTGGCGAGCCGCGGAGCATCCTGGCAGGCAGCCCCGGCTCCGCTGCCCCGGCGACCGTTGCTGCCTCCACGCCGGCGGCTGCCGCTGCGCCGGCTGCACTCACCGATGCTGCCCCGCCGCTGGGCCGCGGCTGGCTGGGCATGACCGTGGCCGAATCGACCGTGCCCGGCCGATGGACCGTGGACCAAATCGCTCCCGCGGGGCCGGCGGCTGCCGCCGGCCTCGTCACCGGCGACGAGGTCCGAGCCATCAACGGCCAACCGCTCCGCAATGCCGACGAGGTTTCCGAACTGCTCACGGCGATCGCCCCGGGGCAGCGGGTGAACGTGGCGGTGGCCCGCAACGAACAGCTCAGCGACGTGGTCGTGATGGCCACCGAACGCCCCGCCCCGGCAGCGGCCCGCACCTGGCAGGCGTCGCCCGCGGATCAGGCTGCCCCTGCGGCGAATGCACCGCCAGCCTTCGCGGCCGCCCCCCCGACCTTCCGCAGCGAGCCGCTGGCCCAACTGCCCGCCCAGCCGCAGGCTGCCCCGGCCCAACCGCAATTCAACCCGGTTCAGCCGCAGGCTGCCCGGACCCAACCGCAATTCAACCCGGCTCAGCCGCAGGCTGCCTCGGCCCCGCCGCAGGCTGCCTCGGCCCCGCCGCCAGCCGCTGCACCCCGGTTCTCATCGCCCCCGGTCGCCGCAGCCGCGCCGCCGGCCGCTGCCTTCACGCCCGCTCCTGCCGTACCGGCCGACGTTCTCCCTCCGCCGGCCGCGTTCGGCGCCGCCCCGGCTGCTGCCTCGGCGGGGAGCTCGCCGCCGTCGCTCGTGCCGGCCCCGGGCGGCCGCACGGCCCTGGGCGTTCGCACGGTGCCGATCGATGCCGGCCTCCAGGCCCGCTTCAACCTGCCCGAGGCGAGCGGTGCCTATGTGATCGGGGTCGTCCAGGATCTGCCGGCCTCACGGGCGGGCGTGCCACCGGGCAGCGTGATCGTGGCCCTCGGCGATCGCCCGGTGCGGTCGCCCGACGAGTTGACGCAACTCGTGACGGCGGGCCCGATCGGCCGGCCGGTGCCGATCCAGTATGTCCTCCCGGGAGGCACGCCCCGCCGCGCCGAGGTCGTGCTCCAGGCGCTCGAGCGGCCGCTCGAGGAGGCGCTCACCGGCCCGGCGGTGCCGACGTCCATTCCGGTGCCGACCCTCGAGCCTGGGCCCTCTCCGACGACCGCCCGCCGGCCGATCAGCCCGCGGCTGGCCGCCGACGTGGAGGCCCTCGAGGCGGAAGTTCGCGATCTGCGAGCCCGGCTCGAACGGCTCGAGCGACAGCTCCCCGCCGGGCGGTGAGCCACCGCGGGTGGCTGGGTGGAGCCGCGGGATAGTCCGTCACGGCGTGACGGACCAGGGGACTGTCCCCGCTTCGGGGACTGTCCCCTTTCCTAGCAATCGCGGGTCTCAAGAATCCAGGTCGCCGGAGGGGTTGCCTCAACCGGCCGATTCGATCGCCGGGGATCGCGGCCGCGTGGGCGACACGTAGCCGCGGGTT
>CAYRNG010000076.1:0-5244 GCA_964425395.1 uncultured Candidatus Kuenenia sp.
GGCCTTGCTCACCCTGGCCCTGCTCACCCTGGCCCTGCTCACCCTGGCCCTGCTCACCCTGGCCCTGCTCACCCTGCCCTTGTTGAGGCTGGCCTTCTCGGCCTTCGCCCTCACCCTGCTGACCCTTCCCCTGCTGACCCTTCCCCTGCTGACCCTTCCCCTGCCCCTGCTCACCCTGCCCCTGCTCACCCTGGCCTGGTTGACCTTCGCCTGGCTGACCTTCTCGGCCTTCGCCTTCACCCTGTTGGCCCTGACCCTGTTGGCCCTCGCCTTGACCCGACTGGCCTTGACCCGACTTCCCGCCGCTGCATGAGGAACAGCCCTCTTTCCCGCAGGGCTTTCCGTCGGCATCACAGCAGTCTGGCTTTTGGGCCTGGGGATCGCCCGATTTCGGCTGCTCTCCGGCATCATCCTGAGGCTGCTGCTTCTGATTGTTTTGCCCTGGCTCTTCTCCCTTTTCCCGCCGACGGTCATCGAGAATCCGCTCCATCGCCTCGCCGTCATCCGTGCCGTCCGCGGCCACGGTCTGCTTCGGCCGAGGCTGTTCCTGCCCGGCAGCCTCGCCCTGCTGAGGCTGGCTTTCGCGGCCTTCGCCTTCACCCTTCTGGCCCTCGCCCTTCTGACCCTCGCCCTGCTGCCCCTCGCCCTGCTGGCCCTCACCCTGCTGGCCCTCACCCTGCTGACCCTCACCCAGCTGACCCTCACCCTGCTGACCCTCACCCTTCTGAGGCTGGCTTTCGCGGCCTTCACCTTGACCCTTCTGGCCTTCACCCTGCTGGCCTTCACCCTGCTGGCCTTCACCCTGCTGGCCCTCACCCTGCTGGCCCTCACCCTGCTGGCCCTCACCCTGCTGGCCTTCACCCTTCTGGCCCTCACCCTTCTGGCCCTCGCCCTGCTGGCCCTCACCCTGCTGGGGCTGGCTTTCGCGGCCTTCGCCTTGACCCTGCTGACCCTCACCGGCCGCCTGCTCCATTTGGCCCTCACCCTGACCCTGCTGGTTGCCGCCGGCATCGCCGGCGTCTTCACCAGGTTCGCCCTCCCCGCCGGCGTTCTCGCCGTCAGGCTGATTCCCCTGGCCGGGCTCTTCGCCCGGTTCGTCCTGTTCCCCGGGCTGCTGCGGCGGCGGATCCTGCGGCGGTGCACTCGAGTCAATCTCGAGCGTTTGCCACTCGGTCACCGTCAGATTCGGCTTGTCGGGCCGGGTATCGCGGGCCACGGCCCGGTACTCGAGCACGCTGCCTGGCTTCGCACCGAGCGCCTGCGGCACGAGCGTGGCCGCGCCGCGAAAGTTTCGCCGCGACTTGCCGACGAGCAACTCGTCGCCCCGGCGGATCGGCTCGTCGCCCAGCCGCGTCTCCACCCGCACGCTGGCCAGCCCGAAGTCTGGATCGACCGCCCGCACGCGAACGGTCACGGGAGCATCCGGCGGCACGCGGAGCACCTTCTGCTCCGGAGCCTCGATCGCCACCTCGGGAGCCAGATCCGGCAGCACCTCGATCCGGTGCTCGACCTGCCCGATCAGATCGGCTTCGGAACGCTGCCCGCCACTGACCCGCGGGCGGTAGATGAACCGATACGAGGAATGCTTGGCGGCGGTGCGATCGGCATCGAGCTCGAGGGTCAGGCTCACCTTGCCGCTCGTGGCGACCGGCTTGTCGAGGGCCAGCGACTGGTTGCCGCGGCCGTCGCAGCCCAGGTCGATGGCCGCCCGCTCCAGCGGCCGATTCGCCTCGGCCACGATCGTCACCCGCGTCCCTTCCACCCCGCGAATGTCGCCCTGCCAGGGCAGGATCTCGCTCTCGCGGCCCATGTACTCGGGGTAGTCGTAGCGGATCTCCCGCACCAAGAGCGTCGGCGCATCGACCACCCGCACTCGGACTCGGCGGCTGCGGCCGTCGCCGGCCGCGATCAGGAGCTCGACCCCGTGATCGAGGCCGCGGTCGTGGTCGGGGAGCACGGCGGTCCGCAGCCCGGCCCCTGCGGAGGTCATCGCCATCTGCCAGGGCGTCGCAGCCGCATCGACCGAGCCATCGTCGCGAAGCGGGGTGACCGAGAGCAGCGGCCGCTCATCTCCCTTGAGGCCATTGATCTCAGCTGTCACCACCAACTGCCGGCCCCGCACCAGCTCCGCCGTTCCATTGACAACGTCGATCTGCCGCTGCCGATCGCCCGGCCCCGGCGGCTCGCCGGGCACTCGCCAGGCCAACTGCGGCGGCTCGATCCGCACCCGCGCCGGGGGAGCCAGCCCCGTCCAGGGGGCGGCCAGCCGGGTCGCCGAGGCGACCAGGCTCTTGGGCGCCAGGAGGCCGTAGACGATCGTCAGGCAGACCAGCGCCGCCAGCGCCCAGGCCAGACGGATAGCGGGCGTGCGATCCTCGACGCCTTCGTCGGGCACCCGCGAGAGTTGCCGGGCCGCCCGGCGGCGGAGCGATTTGAGCACCGCCTCGGCCGCCTCTCCACTCCGCTCCTTGACGAGCACGGCATTGACCAGGTCGTTGTGGAGTTCCGGATGATCCCGCTCGAGCGCCCGGGCCGCGTAGACGAGATTGACGCGATACCACACCAGCGGCAGGAGCCAGCGAACGATCGCCAATCCGGTGCCCGCCACGGCCGCCCCGAACCAGGCCCAGCGGACCCAGTCGGGCAGCCCCCCGGGCACCAGCCAGTGCTCGAGCAGCACGCCGGCCACGAACCAGCCCACGAGGGCCACGGCCAGGGCGAGCAGGAAGGTGGCCAGCGCCATCGCCTTGGAGTCGGCGCTGGCCGCCGCAAACCGGCGAGCCAGATACTGCTCCGACTTCGAGTCGAGGCTGCCCTCCTTCCCCCAGGGAGGGACGGCCAGGGAATTGCTCGTGCGGTCGGAGACCGTGGCCATAAAACCATCTCCCGGGGCGGCAGCCGGAGGCAGAAAACCTCGCCTTCAAGTATATCGGCGGCCAATGCCCGGGGGCTGATCTCGTTGACGCCACCGAAAAATTCCCCCTATCGTGCCGCATGGCCGCTCCGAAACTGGCCGGCGGCAGAAGGCAGCTGGACATGTCGATCCTCCCCGATCCGGAATCCTTCCGCCGGCTGGCCGATGGCTCGCTGCGGGGGCCGGGCCCGCTGGCGGCCCGGACGGCCCTGGCCGCCCTCGCTCTTCCCTATGGCCTGGCCGTTGCCGCCCGCAATGCCTGCTACGACCGGGGCTTCTTCGCCGCCCGGCCGGCCGCCGTGCCCGTGATCTCGGTCGGCAACCTGACGCTCGGAGGCACGGGCAAGACGCCGCTGGTGGCCTGGGTCTGCCGTCGGCTGATCGACCTCGGCCGCCGGCCGGCGGTGGTCAGCCGCGGCTATGCCGCCCGGCCGGGCGAACGGAGCGACGAGGCGGCGGAGTTGGCGATTCTCCTCCCCGGCGTGCCCCACGTGGCCGACCGGGATCGGGTGGCCGGAGCAGCGGCCGCCGCCGCGGCCGGCGCGGACGTGGTGGTGCTCGACGACGGCTTTCAGCACCGGCGGCTCCGCCGCAACCTCGACATCGTGGCCATCGACGCCACCGACCCCTTTGGCTGCGACCGCCTCTTCCCCCGCGGACTCCTGCGGGAGCCGCTTCGCGGGCTCACCCGGGCCGCGGCCGTGGTCTTGACGCGGGCCGGCGGCCTGCCACCGGCCGACCGCGAGAACATCCGCCGGCGGGTGGCAGCGGCCCGCCCCGGCCTGCCGCCCGTCATCTGGCTCGAGACCGAACACCGACCGGCCGGCCTCCGGTTCGCGGGGGGCAGAACAGACCCCCTGGAAGCGGTTCGTGGCCGGCCGGTGGCGGCCTTCTGCGGGATCGGCAACCCGGCCGCCTTCCGCCGCACGCTCGCCGAGGCCGGGGCAGTGATCGCCGGGTTTCGCAGCTTCGCCGACCACCATGCCTACTCCGTGGCCGACCTGGCCTCACTGACAGCCTGGGCCGAAGAGGCGGCCGCCGACCTCGTCGTCACGACCCTCAAGGATCTCGTCCGAATCGAGGCCGCCACGCTCGGCCGGCTGCCGCTGGCGGCCGTCGAAATCACGCTTGAGCCGCTCGGCCCGGCCGACGCCCTGGCAGAGCTCATCGCCGGAGCGGTCGGCCGCGGAGGGCCGCCCGGATGACGTCCATTCCCCCGCCGGCCTGGCAGGCTCTCGACACGTCGATCCTCGTCTCCACGTTTCGGCGGCCGCGGCACTTGGCGCTTGTGCTCGAGTCAATCGCGCTTCAGCGACACGTGCCCCGGAACTTCGAGATCATCGTCAGCGACGATGGCTCGGATGACGAGACGCCCCGGGTCGTGGCGGCCTTCGCGGCCACCGCGGACGTGCCGGTGCGGTTCACCACCCAGCCTCATGCCGGCTTCCGCCTGGCCCGGGTGCGAAACAACGCCGCCCGGCTCGCCCGGGGCGACTATCTCGTGTTCCTCGACGGCGACTGCCTGCTGCCCCGCCACCACCTCTCGGTTCATCACCGCCGCCGCCGACCGGGCGTGGCCCTGCTCGGCTTCTGCGGCTGGCTCTCGGAGGAGGCCAGCCGGCTGCTTATCCCAGAGAACCTGGCCGTCACGAACCTGGCCGGGCTGCTCGAACCGGCCGAACATCGCCGGCTGGCCCGGCGCCACCGCCGGGCCCGCTGGCACGTGGCCACTCGCCATCCCAGCAAGCCACGGCTGGCCGGCGGCGACTTCGGCGTCTGGCGAGGCGACTTCGAGGCGGTCAACGGGTTCGACGAGCGGTTCGTGGGCTGGGGCCAGGAAGACGACGATCTCGGCCTCCGGCTCCGGGCGGCGGGCGTGCGGCTGGAGTCGGCACTCGACGAAACGCAGTCGCTCCATGTCTGGCACCCCACCGATCCGTCGGCCACGCCCCGCTGGCGGGACGGGGCGAACGTATCCTACTTCTCCCGCCGCGGGAGGCTGACGGCCTGCCGAGACGGCCTTGGTTCCAGGGGCAACGCCGCCGTCTCCTGGGGCCTGCCTAACGACGTGGCCGCGACACCCCTCGGCCGCCGCCTGGCCAGCCTACTGGCGAGAGCCACGATCGCGGCCCCGGCCGCCGCGTGCGAGATCGAAATCGTGGTCGCCCCGTCGGCGATCAGCTTCACCCGCCCGGCTGAATGCCGCCTCCTGCTCGTCCCAGCCGGCACGCAGCCGCCGGCCCGGCTGGCCAAGCAGGCCGACCAGATCCTGGCGATCAATCCAGACGACCCGGCCACGCTCGCAGCGGCACTGGCAACGGTCGGCTAAC
>CAYRNG010000077.1:0-8178 GCA_964425395.1 uncultured Candidatus Kuenenia sp.
TCGCTGTCGAGCACGTTCATCTGGCAGCCGACGGTCTCGATCCAGAGTCGCTTGGGCATCCCCTGATTCTAAGCTGTCCTCGGCAAAAGCCATCCCCGGGGACTTCTGGCGTGCGGGGCACCGACCGGGCCAGAACCCGCTGGATCCCGGAGTTGACCCCCGCCCAAAATCCTGGCCCAGGTCTTGTGGGAGAATCCTCGTGCCCCTGTTGGGGCTGGAAAGGGTTCTCGGATGAAGAAGCGACGCCGTACAGAGCAGGTCGTGAACTCCTCGAAGGCCCGGTGGATGCGAGAGCGGCAGGAATACTTCCCGGTGGCTGATTCGCCACTCCCGCTCGGCGTCCTTCACCACCGTCTCGCCACCGTTGTAGCCGGATCCGCGGCCCGTCGCTGATGGCGTCGTCGAGCTCTCACCGGTTGAGTTCTGGGACCGGCTCGCCGATCTCGTCCCGCCGCCGCCGAAGCACCGTCATCGCTACCACCGCGTCTCTGCCCCGAACCACAAGCTCAGAGGAGCCGTCACGGCGCTGGCAATCGGGTGTGGCGGCGACATCTGACTGATCGCGTTCATCACGATCCCACGCCTCAACGTTCCGCACCACGGTCGGATGTGAGGCGGGGTATCTCACTCGCGGAAAAAGGGCCAAGCACGGAATCCATGCAAGCCGGTGGAGTCGAGTATGCTGATGACGTTCGATGATTTGTCGAGACTGAAGCCGCGTGGAGCATTTTCAGCATGGCAACCGCAGACACGAATCCACGGCCTGTGTTGAGCTATGACGTGGAAGTCGGGCACGACGGCCGCGTCGAGTTCTCCGGGCCGTTTCAGCCTGGGCAGCGACTCACGGTCATCGTGATCGCGGAACCCCAGCGAGAGTTTGCGGACTTGACGGCTGCTGCTGCCTCGAGCCTGGGCTTCTGGGATAATCCTTTGGATGACGAGGACTGGAATGCGCCTGCGGCAGGGTGACATTGTCCTCGTTCCGGTGCCATTCACCGACTTGTCAAGCCGGAAGAGGCGGCCTGTGATCGTCGTCTCGTCCGACGCATACAACTCCGACGGCCCCGACATGGTCGTCGTTGCGATGACGTCGAATCCTGTCCGCTCGCCTTCGCCCGCTCGAGCGGCATTCCCTTCTCGCGGAGCACGTTGATGCCCCGGACCATCAAGACGGCGTCCATGATCGCGAACCGCCGCTCCCCCTCATAGAGCAGCCCCAGGGGCTCGCCCCTAAAGGCCACGTTGATCAGTTGGACGACGTCCTCGATCTTGACGTTGTGGCGGGCGCAGGACCGCCGGTCAGGCGTGATGACCAGCTTGACGAGTCGGGATACGCGTGTATAGCATGGCGTCTACGAGAGGCCTCTTTTACGGAGACAAAAATGAGCCCAGCGAAGGAGTCGATGCTCGACATTATCGGCCGGCAACCTGACGACAGCACGTATGACGAGATTCTGCGGGAACTGGCATTCGCACGAATGGTTCAGCGTGGCCTTGATGATGCCGCCGCCGGCCGCACGCATACCGCCGAGCAGGCGGCCGAGGCGATCGAATCGTGGCGGAAGTAAGGTGGACTTTCGAGGCGATGCGATGCCTCGAGGAGATTCACGGGTATATCGCAGCCGACAATTCGCGGGCTGCTTTTGACGTCGTGCGGGGCATTTTCTCCAAAGCTCAGCTTCTCGGTGAGCACCCGAGGTTGGGCCAGCGGTATGAGCCCATCTCCGACCGAGAGGTTCGGGAAACCTTCTATGGTCATTACCGAATCGCATACCTCATCGTGAACGAAACGCGGATTGAGGTGCTTGGCGTGTTTCATGCAAGCATGGATATCGAGCGGTATCTTCACTGACTGGTGCCGGCCGAGGTTCACTCCAGCGGGATCACGCCGGCCGTGCCCCGCACCATCAAGACGCCGTCCATGATCGCGATTCCGAAGAGCGCGCAGAAGCCGACGCCGGTCGAGACGTTGACGTGCATGTCCCGCAGCCAGAGGGCCACGAGCGCCCCCACGCAGGCGAAGGGAATCCCCGCGAGCACCAAGAGCGCCGAGGGGAGCGAGCGGAAGGTGATCAAGAGCAGCCCGAAGATGATCGCCGCGGTCAGCGGGATCAGGAGGGCGAAGTGGTTGCGGGCCCGCTCCAGGTTCTCGAACATCCCCAGCCAGGCGACGGTCGTGCCGCCGGGCACGAGCGGGCGGATCTCGGCGTCGAACCGCTCCTGGGCCTCGCGGACGAAGCCCCCCTGGTCGCGGCCCACCACGTCGCACCGCACCGTGATCCGCCGGCGGCCCCCCTCGCGTGAGATGGTCGACTGGCCGTCCACGAGCCGGATATCGGCCACCTGCGCAAGCGGCACGGCCACGCCGTCGGCGTTGTGCACCGGGAGCCGCTCGACGACCGCCGGCGAGGTGACGAAGCTGCGGTCGAAGCGGGCCACGATCGCGAACCGCCGCTCCCCCTCGTAGAGCAGCCCCAGGGGCTCGCCCCCGAGGGCGACGTTGATCAGCTGCACGACGTCCTCGATCTTGACGTTGTGCCGGGCGCAGGACCGCCGGTTCGGCGTGATCACCAGCTGCGGCTGGGGACCCTCCTGCTCGATGTTCACGTCGCGAGCCCCGGGCACCTCCCGGACGAGCTCGACCGTCCGGCCGGCCTGGATCGTTACGAACTCGACGTCGGGATACTCGAGCGCGATCTCGCGGATCCGGCGACCATAGCGGCTGGACTGCGTGAGCGACGTCCCCTCGGGAAAGTTGGCCCGGACCCAGATCACCCCCTCGTCCATGGCCAGCAGAAACTCGATCCCCAGCTGCGGCCCGATCCGGACGATGGCCAAAGGGTCGTGTTGATGATCTGGTCGAGGCCGAGCTTTCCCGCCTAGGCGGGAGCCTGCTGCACCGCCGGCACGACGGCCGCGTCGGCGAGGGGCTCTGGAGCGGGCAGCGGCTCGGCGGGCGGCAGCACTGGCACCGGGGTGGGTGGTGGCGGAGCGGGCGGGGCACGACAGCGTGCGCCGCCCGCGGAGTTGGTCCCGGCCCGCGGCCCGATCGCACAGCAACTCGTGATGGCAAGCGCGGCATCGGCGGACGGGGCTTGCGGCCCCGGGCGGGGGGCTGTTTTCCGGCTTCTGGCAGGCCTTTGGCTGCAAGGCTTATCAGGCCGCAAGGAGGCGTTTATCAACTGCCGGCAGTCGGTTTTTCACGGGGCTGCAAACGGGTCGCGCGGGGGAGGTGGCAACGCCCACTGAGTGTCCTTTTCACGGCTTCCCAGGCTCCCGGGCTTCGCCACGTTTCGAGGGAGCGAAGCACCGTGGCAGAGGCGATGTATTCGATGTTCCAGGTGTTCACGATCGAGGGCTGGAACGAGATTCCGGCCCAGGTGGTGGCCCGGATCGAGGCGGCGGAGGCGGGCTCCTCCTGGCTGACCGCCGGCCTCGCGACCGGCCTCGTGCAGGCCTTCTTCGCCACCGTGCTCCTGTTCGGCGGGATCCTGGGCTTATCGCTGGCCAACGCGGTGTTCGTCGACGAGATGACGATCGACAACACGGCCGCCCTCGAGGGCAAGGTCGAGGCCGTCGAGCGGAAGCTCGACGAGGTGCTCGCCCGGCTCGGCGGCCGGTCCGACCAGCCCCCCTGAGCCGGCCCCGATCGGTCGTGGTGACGGCCGCGGGCCCGCTCAGCGGCCGTCGTCAGCCGGCTTGCGGGCCACTTCCGTGACCGGGGTGCCCTCGGCCGGCTCCCGCTCGGTGACCGCCCGGGGTGCCGCTTCCTTCGACTCCACCAGGCGGCCGGCCCGGGTGAACTCGATCACCGGCTCCAAGGCCCGCACGGCCCGACCCACCGCCGGCTCGAGCAGCATCACGTCCACCACGAACCGCTGCAGCTGGCCGACCGTGCCGGAGGCCGCGGCCAGCGACTCGGCCAGGTCGCCGAGCCGCACGAGCGTGGTGTCGGCGACGTGCAGATCGCCCGTGCCCCGCACGAGCCGGTCCTTGAGGCCCACCAGGCGGTCGAGCCGCTCGGCGGCGAGCGTCGCCTCCCCGGAGCGGCCGGCGAGCAGATCGACCATTGCCACCAGCCGCTCGGCGGCGGGCACGCCCTCGGCCAGGGCCGCCAGACCGGTGGCCAGCTCGGCCTGGACCGTGTCGATCGTGGCCAACGCCGCGGCGATCTCGTCGGCGGCCGTGCCGCTGGCGGCGGCTTGCGAGGCCAGAGCGTCGATGCCTGTAAGCGTCGCCTGGGCCTCGTCGATCAGGTCGGCGCGGGCCACGATCCCGCGATGAAACACGTCGATCCGCTCCGCGGTGGCTTCGGCCGCCTCGACGGCCGCGGCCTGGGCGAGGAGGCGGTCGCCGAGCAACTCGAACCGCTCGAGCGTGGCCTCCGCGGCGGCCAGCCGGCCGGCCTGTTCTTCGAGCCGCTCGAGAAGGGTGGTGGCCCGCGTCACGCCGTCCCGCGCGGCGTTGAGCGACTCGACCGAAGCGGCGAGGGCTGCCACGTTGGCCTCGAGCGCGGCCAGCTGTTGCTGGGCCGGACGGAGCACGCCGCCGTAGGCCACTGCCATCACGACCACGCCCCCCAAGAGGGCGCTCTTCCAGTCGATCCGCGGCAGTGACGAGCCGTTCTCGAACCCGGTCCTGGAAGCATCACCGTAGGGCATCGCCGCATCCTCCTGTTGCGAGGGCACTCCGCGCGACCCGGGGCGGTCCACGAGGCCCCGCGATCGTCACGCCTTCCCTGAATCGGCGAATTTTCGCGACCGGTGCAGCTTGCCGGAAAACGGGCCGCTCGGCGGGGCTGTGCCGGTCGTGCGGTGAACTGGCGGGGGCGTCGGCTTGCCGCCGGGCATCCGGTATGCTTGGCAGGAGTGCCGTCGCTCACTGCCCGGTGGTGTAACGGTAGCACAAGGGATTTTGGTTCCCTTTGTCTAGGTTCGAATCCTAGCCGGGCAGCTCTGTCCGCCGGCGGCCATGGCCCTACGATGCCAGAGGTTCGCTTCCCCCCGGGGCCGCGTCGCGGCCCTGCAGCATTCGCCGGTCTGCCCCGCATGCCCGCCGCCCCGTCCCACCCCCGCTGGATGAGCCACTGGCTGGTGGCCGCCGGCATCTACAACCTGCTCTGGGGCGGGCTGACCGTGCTCTGGCCGGCCTGGCTGTTCACGCTCACCGGCATGGAGCAGCCGCTCTATCCCTTCATCTGGCAGTGTGTCGGGATGATCGTGGGGGTCTACGGGATCGGCTACCTGGCCGCCGCGGGCGATCCGGTCCGCCACTGGCCGATCGTACTGGTCGGGTTCCTGGGAAAAATCTTCGGGCCGCTCGGCTACCTGGGGGGCCTCCTCCAGGGCACCGTGCCGGCGGCCTTCGGCGTGACCCTGCCCACCAACGACTTCATCTGGTGGATCCCGTTCGCGCTGATCCTCTGGCATGCCTTCCGCGTGAATACCGACACGGCGGCCGGCGAACCGCCCGCTGAGCTCGCCTCGGCCCTCGCCAAGAGCCTCTCCGACGCCGGCGAGCCGCTGGCCGACCTTTCCCGCCAGCAATCGGTCCTGCTCGTGCTCCTCAGACACTCCGGCTGCATCTTCTGCCGCGAGGCGGTGGCCGACCTGGCCGCGGCGCTGCCGCGGATCGAGGCGGCGGGGCTCCGGCTGGTGATCGTCCATCAAGGCACCGATGCCGACCTCCGCCCGCTCCTGGCCCGGCACGGCCTCGAGGGCGTGGCCCGGATTTCCGATCCTGCCAAGCGGCTCTACCGGGCCCTCGACCTGCCCCGCGGCACGGCCTGGCAGCTCTTCGGCCCGGCTGTCTGGGCCGCCGGCCTGCGGGCGGCGCTGGCCGGCCACGGGATCGGCCCGCTCGTGGGCGACGGCTTTCAGATGCACGGGGTGTTCGTGCTGGAGGACGGCCGCGTCGTGGCGGCGAAGCGGTGCGAAACGGCCGCCGAGCGGCCCGACTACGCCGGCCTGGCCTGCGGCGTGAACGCCTGAGCGTCTGCCAGCTTCTTCACGCGAGTGCCGGGTATCGAACTCGTGCCCGGGTGCCGGTTTCTGGCGGCGGGCGGCAGGCCGGGATGAAAAGCCTACGGCGGCCAAAAGGCCGGTTTCTCGGCAATTGCCCGGCTGGTGACGGGCGGCTATCCTGAGATCCAATCTGGAAACCTGTCGGGTTTCTCGCTCCTTCCAGGAACCGCTCGTGAACCGCTGACCGTCGCCGAGCCCCTCGCCGCCGGTTGCCCGATGCCGCTTCTGTCGCCCCACGGGGCGACACCCCCACCCGCATCCGTTCACGTTTTTCCGCCCCGGTCGGTGTCGCCCCCTGCGACCGGCCGCTTCCGTTGGAGCCCGCCATGCATCCCGTTTCGACCAGCCTCGTCGCCCTCCTTGCCGGCCTCGCCGTCGTGGCCCCCGCCCGGGCCGACTTCGTCTACGCCCTCAGCAACAACGATGGCCGGGTGATCCGCTTTCAGACGGCCGATCCAGCCGGAACGGTGACGGAGGTGCTGGCCGGCGGGCTCACGAACGCCGCCGGACTCGTGATTGGCCCTGACGGCAGGCTCTACATCGGAGAAAGCGGGAACGGCTCCAACATCGCGCCGTCTCTGCGGCGGCTCGACCTAGCAACGAACACCCTCTCGACCGTGCTCACGTTTGAAGCCTTCGAGGTGTTTCCCGCGGCCCTCGTCTTTCAGGGTGGTGATCTGCTCGTGGGCCGTAACCCATTCTTCGGCAACACCGGCCCGATCGTCAGGGTTGCCAACGCCACCGGCGGCTCGGTCACGGTCAGCGATTTCTCGACCGGCGGCGATCTGGCCAGCAGCCCCGGGCTTGCCTTCGGCCCCGATGGCTCGCTGTATGTGAGCGACCAGACCTATGACTTCCAGGCAGGAACCGCTTCCGGCCCCGTCAAGCGATTTGACGCCAACGGCAGCTACCTGGGCGAAGTGATCGCAGACGAGGCGGCGGGCCTTGCCGGCCCGACCGGCCTGGCGGTCATCGGCGACACGCTATTCACGGCCAGCATCATGAACGGCCAGGTGCTGCGGACCGACCTGCTCGACGATTCGACGACCACATTCGGCTCGACGCTTGGCCTCTTCCAGACCTCGCCGCTGGCCGCGCTCTCCGACGGCGGGCTCATGGTCGGCAGTGCCGGCGGGGCCGGCGCTATCTACCGGCTCGACGCGACCGGCCAGCTCGTCAGCACCTTCAGCTCCGGCCTTGGAACCATCGGCGGGCTGGTCGTCGCCCCGGTGCCCGAGCCCGCCGCGCTGGTCACGGCGGCCGCCGGTCTGGCGGCCCTGGCGGCCTGGCTCCGCCGCCGCGGGGGCCGGGCATGAACCGGCGGCGGGGGCTTTCGCTCGTCGAGCTCCTCGTCGTGGTGGCGATCCTTGCCACCCTGATGGGCCTCCTGCTGCCCGCCGTCCAGTCGGCCCGCGAGGCGGTTCGGCGGACGAGCTGCACCAACAACCTCCGCCAGATCGCCCTGGCCGCCGCCAATCACGAGGCAGCCCGCCGCCGCTGGCCGGTGGGGGCCGAGTCGCGGGCCTGGGCGGAGCGGCCCGACTTCCCCCACCAGTTCTTTCGCTGGTCGGTGCTGGCCCACCTGGCCCCGTTCTACGAGGAGGCCGCGCTGCTCGACGCCCTCGACCTCAGCGTGCCGCTCTACATCGGCCTCACGCCCGATTCGATCGCGGCCCAGAACAAGCCGATCGTGAAGCTCACGGTGCCCCTGTTCCTCTGCCCGTCCGACCGGATGACGGCGGTCTCGGAGGTGTTCGGGCCGACCAACTACGCCGGCTGCACCGGCAGCGGCGCCGGCGGCGGCACGCCGTTCGAGACCGACGGCATGTTCGCCATCAATTCCCGGACCCGGCCCAAGGACGTCTCCGACGGGCTCTCGAAGACGGTCGCCTTTTCCGAGAGCCTGCTGGGGGCCGGGCCGATCGCGGGCCGCTCGCCGGCGGGCATCGAGCCGGCCACGGGCTACGGATTCGTGTTCGCCACGCCCCTCTCCGACACCGCCTGCGGGCGGCCCTTCTACTACAACTTCACCGACCTTCGCGGGTTCTCCTGGGCCAACGGCGAATACCGGACGACGCTCTACAACCACGCCCGCCTGCCGAACGACGCGGCGCTCGACTGCCTGGCGGCGCTGATGACCACGACCGACCTGGCC
>CAYRNG010000078.1:0-14767 GCA_964425395.1 uncultured Candidatus Kuenenia sp.
GACTGGGACGCAGTGGCCGCCGACTACGGCGACCGGATCCTCGAGTCGCTCGAGCCGCATCTCCCGGGGGTCCGCAGCGCGGTCGTGACCCGGCGGCACTGCACGCCCGCCGACTTCGCCAGCCGGTTCAACGCCCATCACGGCTCGGCCTTCTCGGTCGCTCCGACGCTCACTCAGAGCGCCTACTTCCGCCCCCACAACCGCGACCCCGACATCCCCGGGCTGTACCTCGTCGGGGCCGGCACCCACCCGGGCGCCGGCGTGCCCGGCGTCGTCAACTCGGCCAAGGCCACCTGCGACACGATCGCGGCCGACTATCATGTCGCCCGCAGCTAGCGGCCCGGCTGCGGGGATGTCGTTGTGTCAAGCACCTCAACTGGAGAATCCGGGGTAGCCCATGCCATCTCGCGGACGTTCCCTGCAGGCATCCTGCCTTCCGGTCACTCGGAGGAAACCTCGCTCCGCAATCCTACTCCGCTCGGTTTCCTACGCCGCTCGACTGGCATGGGCTACCCCTCCAACCACCGGTAAGCACCGGTAGACCAAAAAATTCAGGATCGACTTCCATGTCGTCTCAAGCGAGCGGCCCGGCCGCGGGGGACTCGATCCGGCGGCACAGCCGCTCGTTCTCCTTCGCCAGCCGGCTCCTACCCGCCGCCAAGCGGGCCGACGTCGAGCGGCTCTACGCCTGGTGCCGGTGGTGCGACGACGGCGTCGATGCGGCCGCCGCGCCGGAGGAGGCGGTCGCATTCGTGGAACGGGCCACGGAGGACGTCCGCCGGATCGCCGCCGGGGACCCGCCGGCGGCGCAAGAGAGCCGCTGGCTCGAGGAGCTCGTCGGCCGGCACGACCTGCCGCTCGAGGCGGCGACGGCCCTGCTCGAGGGGATGCGGTCGGACCTCACGCCGGCGGCGGGGTTTCACGAGGCCGACCTGATGCGCTACTGCTTCCGGGTCGCGGGGGCGGTCGGCGTGCTCATGTGTCCGATCCTGGGCCTCGCCGATCGCCGCCAGCTGCCCCAGGCCGCGGCCCTTGGGATGGGCATGCAGCTGACGAACATCGCCCGCGACGTGGCGGAAGACTGGCGGCGAAATCGCTGCTACCTGCCGCTCGAATGGACCGCCGGCCTCTGGCCCGCCGCCGGCCTGCCCGACCGGGAGCGGGTCCGGCGGGGCGTGCGGACGATTCTCGAGGTGGCCGACGGCTACTACACTGCCGGGGAGGCGGGCATCGGCGGACTCGACTCCGATTCCCGCCTGGCTGTCCGGGCGGCGGCGCGGATCTACCATGCGATCGGGACCAGGATCAGAAAACGGGATTTTCAGGTGCTCGACGAGCGGGCCCGGGTCTCGACGCTGGGAAAGCTCGGGCTCTTCGCTACCGCGATGCTCTCCCCTGCCGGCGGTCGTCGGAGGCAGCTTGACGGGCCGGCCCGGCAAGCCCTTGCCACGGCGGAAGCGCTGTTACAAGAGTCTGGAATCGTGGTGCCGAGATAAGGAACCCGGAGAGTCGTCATGAAGTGGGAAGCCTGGAGCGTCGTGTTCACCGGATTGTCGCTGACGTGCGTCACGGCGGTCGTCCTGTTTTTCCTGGTCGCCATCAATCCGAAAGACGCCGCCTACGGCACGGGGCCGCTCTCTTACGCTGCCGGCTCGGCGATTCTGGCGGTGGCTTTCAACAGGGCCTCGGCCTGGGCGGCCCGCCGGGCCGAAGGGCTCGGGCGATGAAGCGGCTTCCAGGGGGCCGCCGGCTGGGCTAGCCGTCGTCGCGGCCCTCGTGACCGCGAGCCCCTGCCAGGAAGGCGATTTCCCGCCTCCGCTCAATCGCGGCGAAGCAGGCGAACACGCCGAGCACGGCCAGCCCGTAGAGCATCGCGATCAGGGCCAGCACGACGTCGTAGGGCTTGGGCGTCGAGAGGGAGACCCGGAGGAGGACCGTCGAGATCACGAAGCCGGCGTTGCGAAACACGTATTCGTAGCGGTCGTAGTAGGCCAGCGACACGATCAAAAGGAACACGTCGGTGAAGATCATGAACTCGAAGAAGCGGGGAAAGAAGAAGAGATCGACGTCGATCGGCGGCGGGGCCAGCACGGCCGGGAGCCGCTCGACGAGCCCGGCCCAGCTGGCCAGATTGCCCGCCGCCAGGGCGACCAGCACGACCAGCAGCAACACGGCCACGGCCTTCTTGAGCTCGATGAAGCCCGCCAGGTCGAGAGGCGCCTGCATCTTGGGCGTCAGGTGCCGGAGGAGGGTGAAGCCGGTGACGATCAGGAACATCAAGACCGCCCCGGCCATGTCGAACAGGACGGCCCTGACCGCGGCCGGCTCGGCCAGCCAGTTTTCCAGGTTTTCAAAACTGCCGATGTCCTTGAACACCCCGCGGACGACGATTAGCGAGATGATCTGGTACTGCTTGGCGATTTCACCGGTGTGGGAAGCGGCCAGGGCGAACACGAGGAGCACGACCTCGTAAAACAGGATCACGCTAAAGGGCGTGTAGACGGCATGCAGCGGGCTCTCGTCGATCCCCTTGAAGAGCGTCTCGGGCAGTTCCGGAAACAGCTTGGCCAGGCCGATCACGGCCAGGTGCACGAGAAAGCCAACGGCGGCCCCCGTGACCACCAGCCGCTCGAGCCAGGCCCGCACGGGCGGGCTGTCGAGGGCGTCAAAGATACAGGCCAGCCAGCGGCGGATCGAACCCAGCACGGCACGCACTCCGAGGTGATCGATCCGTCGAGGGTTCAGGAAGCCCTCTCAAGTCGCATTGTAGCCAGGGGGGAGCCGGCGGCCGTCAGGTCGGCCAGGCTCAGGCGATCCGGGCCACGTGCACCGCCACTTCCATGGCGTGGGTGCCCCCGCCCAGGCAGACCCCCTTGACCGGCGTCACGTCGCCATAATCGCGGCCCCAGCCGATCGTCACGTGGAGGCTGCCGGCCGGACAGTCGTTGGTGGGATCGACGTCGAGCCAGCCGTCGCTGCCCCCCCAGCAGGCCAGCCAGGCGTGGGAGGCGTCGGCCCCGACCATCCCCGCGGTCCCGGCGCCGGCGGCACCGGGCGGCCGCTCGTTGGAGATGTAGCCGCTCACGTAGCGGGCGGCCAGGCCCAGCGACCGCAGGCAGGCGATCTGGAGGTGGGCGAAGTCCTGGCAGACGCCCCGCTTGAGCGCGAACACCTCCTCGACCGGCGTGCTGGTGGTGGTGGCGGAGGGATCGTAGGCGAAATCCCGATGGATCCGGTTGGTCAGCTCCACGACCGCCTCGTTCCAGGGGCGGCCCGGCGTGAACGACTCGCCGGCCCAGGAGGCCAGCCGCGGTGACGAACGGACCAGCGGCGAGTCGAAGGCGAACTGGCGGGCCTCGAGGGTGGTGGCGTCGATGTCGCGGGCCAGCCGGTCGCGGAGGCTTTCCCAGGGGAGCGGCTCGAGCTCCTGCCAGTGCCGCGGCGGATCGACCTCGACGACGCTCGTCGCGGTGACCACCAGCCGGCGGTGCCCCTCCTCGATCGCGAACATCCCCACCCGGTTACCGAAGAAGTCGAGGTGGCTGGAGATGGCCGTCGGCACCGGATCGACCTCGATCTGGTTGCTCAGGAGCCGCTGGCGGGGCAGCGGCCGGGGCACCAGGTGGAGCTCGTTGTGGCAGACCGGCACGGTCTCCGAATAGGCATAGACGGTCTCGTGCCGGACCTCGTAGCGGGCGGGCAGGATCGAGGTTGCAGCCGTTGAGTTCATTGGTTGACTTCGTTTTTAGGGAGTCTAGCGGATGCGGCCGGGGTTGCCCGTGCCATCTGGCTATACGCCCGGCGGGGCATCCATGCCCCCGGCGGGCTTCGCGGCCATCCGGCCGCCGGCCGCACCTCCGGGCGGCCGTGCTCTGCGCGTCCTGCGGTATGGATCGGCAACAGGGGACTGTCCCCGCTTCGGGGACTGTCCCCTTTCCTGTCTTAGGGGACTGTCCCCGCTTCGGGGACTGTCCCCTTTCCTACGGGCTGCATGCCGGCATGGTGCCGTGCCTGGGTGGCGATGTCGATGGCGACTGCCTCGCTCCAGGCGGCGAGCAGGCGGCGGAAGACCGGACCGGGCCGGCCGTCCCCTACCGGGTGACCGTCGAACCGGGTGGCCGGCAGGAGGCAGCTGGGCGTGCTCGTGAGGAGGATCTCGTCGGCGGCGGCCAGATCGGCGGCGAAGAGCGACCGGTCGTGGCAGGGGATGCCGAGCCCGAGGGCGAGCTCGCGGGCGAAGCCGAGGCTCACGCCCGGTAGGGCGTCGCCGGGCGGCGGGGCCGTCAGCACGCCCCCGCTGACGACCGCCAGGTTGGCGGTGGAGGTTTCGCTGATCCGGCCGTCGTGGTGGGCGAGCACCGCCCGGCCGCCGGGCTCCGCCGCGGCCGCCTCGCGGTCGGCCAGGAAGTAGTGCAGCCGGCTGCGGACTTTGGCGGCCAGCGGCCAGCAGTCGTCGGGCACCTGCCGCACCGACACGCTTCGCAGGGCCAGCCCCTCCTCGTAGGCATCCGCCCACAGGCTGAAGGCGAGCGGAAAGGAGTGGATGCCGGTGCGCGGGGGGCCAGCCCGGCCGCCATGCTGCGACGCCTGGTCGCCCGCGGTCACGAAGATCACCAGGCCCAGGTCGGCCGGGGCCTGGTCGCTGCCCGGCAGGAGTCGCTGGTTGTGGCTGGCCAGCTGCTCGGCGACCGCCATGATCTCGGCCACCGGACGGGCCGGGGCGATCCCCACCGCCGCCAGCGAACGGGCCAGCCGGCGGGCATGGGGCTCGGGCAGAAACAGTCGGCCCCGAAAGGTTCGCAACTGCTCGGTCACCGTGGCCCCGAGCACGAAGCCGGCGTCACCGACCGGCAGCGCGAACTCGGCCCGCGGCAGGAATCGGCCGTTGAGCCAGGCCGCCTCGCCGTCCACCCGATCCAACTCGCCCATGGGGCCTCGGCGGACGCGGGGGGAGAAGCTTCAGGAGCCAAAAACCGAATCGGAGGTGGGCTCCGCCGCCCGCTTGAAGTGGAGGATAGGGGATTCGAACCCCTGACCTTCTGGCTGCCAGCCAGACGCTCTCCCAATTGAGCTAATCCCCCATCGGTGAATTGGGTCCGACGGGCGGCGGGGACGCCCTGCGACGTCTAATTCTACGGTATCGCTCCAGCCGGCGGGTGTCAACGCGGGGGCCAGCAACCGGGGGGCCGCGAGATTTCAGGGGCACGCCCCTCCCCCGACCCGCATTTTGTGCGTGTGGGTCGTTCTCTCCGCTTCCACGCACCGTCCCCTGGCTTGCGCCAGGGGTTTCTATGCGCAGCGCGCGAATCCCATAGAAACCCCGGGCGCGAGCCCGGGGACGGTGGGAACGAAAACCACCCCGCCCTCCACTCCGCAACCTCCCCCCGCTCCCCATAGAGCTAGCCACCGCGAGCCCGTGAGGAAAGGGGACAGTCCCCTAGGGGCCGCGAGCCGGGCGAGCATAATAGCTCTGATTTCCCGAATCCCGCTCCCCGGCCTGCGATGTCACAAAAATCTGCACCTCCCCCGACACGGCTCTCCGAAGCCGCCCAGGCCCTCGCCAGCGTGGCCCTGGCGGCCTACCTCGTGGGGCTCGTGCTCACCGTCGCCGGCAACTCGCTGAGCGGCTCCTCGGCCCTTGTCCGCACGATCAAGGGCCGGCTGTTCGCTCCCTGGATGCAGCCGGCCTGGCTCGACCTCGGCTTCGACCATCCCCTCACTTACGGGCTCCCGGAAGACGCCCCCCACGAGATGGAGCTCCAGAGCCGGGTGGCCGGAGCCGGGCCGGTGCGGCTGCCCGGAGCCCGCACCGGCGAGCGGGCGGCCCGCTGGCGGCGGCTGGCTCGCGCCGTGGCCGAGGCGGCCGCCGGCGACACCGCGGCGCCGCTCTTGGGCGGCATCGGCGGCGGGGCCTTCGCCAGCCTCGAGAGCGAGGACGTGACCGTGCGGGTGCTGCGGCCGTCGCTGCCCGAACGTGAGGCGCCGCCCACCGATCAGAAGCGGCGGGTCGTCCACGCCGCGCGGGTCCGCCGCGTGGCCGGCGAACTGCAGGTCTTGGAACTGGCCGGCCCGGCCAAACAGGTCGAACTCGCACCCCTGCTCGAACCGGCGGCCGGCTCGCTGCCGGCCGGCGGCAAGGAGCCAGCCGAATGACGACCGAGCATCCCGCCCCGCCGTCGGCTGCCGATTCAAACCTCGGTGCCGCCGTGGCCCGCAACTGGCTCGCATACTGGTTCGAGCCGGCCGACCCGCGGCGGCTGGCACCGGTGCGGATCGCCACCGGCCTGCTCGGCCTGGCCCTGGCCGGCAGCTACGCCGCTGATCTCGAGACCTGGTTCGGCCCCACCGGAATGATCCCCGCCGAGACAGTCACCGGCTGGCGGCCGGGCGGCGGCGGCATGCTCCTTTCCGCCCTCACCAGTCCGCCGGCCCTGCGGCTGTTTCTCGCCGCCCTGCTTGTGGCCTTGACCGCCGTCGCCCTCGGCCTGGCCACCCGCCTGGCCTGCCTCGCGGCCGCCCTCCTCTGGGCCAGCCTGCTCAACCGCGGGCCGATGCTCGCCGGCCCGGCCGACGACTGCCTGGCGGTGCTCCTCTGGTGCCTTGCCGTCGGGCCGGCCGGGGGGGCCTGGTCGCTCGACCGCTGGCTCCGCGACCGCCGCGGCCTGCCGCCGCCGCCGGCCTCGCCCTGGGCCCGCACCTCCCTCGGCCTCCTCCAGCTCCACGCCGCGGTGATCACGCTGGGAGTGCTCCTCGCCCAGCTCAAGGGAGACGTCTGGTGGAACGGCACGGCCGCCTGGTGGCTGGCTGCGGGGGCCGGAGGCCGGCTCGTCGACTTGACCCCGCTCTACCGGGGCTCGGAGTATCTCGTGAACCTCGTCAGCCACGCCATCGTGGCCTTCGAGATCCTGTTTGCGGCCGGCCTCTGGTTCACCGCCGCCCGGCGGCCTGTCTGTCGGGCCGGCCTTGTCGCCTGGCCGCTCGTCGGCCTGCTGGCGGGCGAGCCCCTCTGGGGCCTGGCCATGGCGATCTTCTGCCTCCCCTGGGTCTGGCCGTCCTCCGAGGGCTAACGGCCCAGGAGCTTTTCGAAGCCGGCTTCGTCGATCACCGGCACGCCCAGCTTGGTCGCCTTGTCGAGCTTGCTGCCGGCCTCGCCGCCGGCCACCAGGTAGTCGGTCTTCTTCGAGACGCTGCCCGCGGCCCGGCCGCCGGCCCGGCGAATCGCCTCCTCCGCCTCCTGCCGGCTGAACCGCTCCAGGCTGCCGGTCACCACGAGCGTCTTGCCCGCCAGCGGACCGTCGGCGATCCGCTCCGCCTCCGGCACGTCGAGCCGCACGCCCGCCTGAATGAGGCCCGCGATCGTCTGCTTCCCGGAGTCGCTCGCCAGCCACTCATGCACGCTCGCCGCGATCGCCGGGCCGATCTCCGGGATCGCCGCCAGCTCCTCCTCGGAGGCTCCGGCCAGGGCGTGAATCGTGGGAAACCGCCCCGCCAAGAGGGCCGCCACCCGCGGGCCGACGTGCCGGATCGCCAAGGCGTTGAGCAGACGCACGAGCCCCCGGTCCTTGCTCCGCGCGATCTGCTCGACCAGTGCCGCGGCCGACTTCTTGCCCATCCGCTCGAGCGGCTCGAGCTGGGCGGCCTCGAGGGCGTAGAGGTCGGCATACTGCTTCACGAGGCCCGTCGCCACGAGCTGCTCGACGAGCTTGTCGCCCAGCCCCTCGATGTCCATCGCCCCCCGCGAGGCGAAGAACCGGATCCGCTCCCGGCACCGCGCCGGACAGTCCACGTTGGGGCAGCGGATGTAGACCCCGTCGGGATCCTTGACCAGCGGCGTCCGGCACTCGGGGCACTCGGCCGGCGGCTTCCAGACGGGCAGCCGCTTGGTCCGCAGGTGCTTCTCGACCCGGACCACGTGCGGGATCACCTTGCCGGCCTTCTCGACCACGAGCACATCGCCGATCCGGACGTCCTTCTTGGCCACCTCGTCGGCATTGTGGAGGCTGGCCCGGCGGACGATCGTGCCCGCCAGCTCGACCGGCTCGAGATCGGCCACCGGCGTGACCGTGCCGCCGCGTCCCACCTGCACCCGGATGTCGGCCAGCCTGGTCGTGGCCTCGAACTTCTCGAACTTCCAGGCGATCGCCCAGCGGGGGCTCTTGGCCGTCGCCCCCAGCAGCCGCTGCTGGGCGAAGTCGTCGACCTTGACCACGAAGCCGTCCACCTCGAAGTCGAGGTCGTGAAGCTCCTCGATCAGCTCCGTGCCCCGTTCGATGAGCCCCTCGAGCGAGTCGAAGGCCGCGGTCCGGGGGGCCACCGGCAGCCCCGCCTGCCTGGCCCAGGCGAACAGCGTTGTCAGGGAGTCGAGCCCCAACTCGGCCGCGTTTCCCGCCCCGTGGCAGAAAAACTCGAGCGGTCGCCGGCCGCACTCCCGCGGGTCGAGCAGCCGGATGCTGCCGGCGGTCACGTTGCGGGTGTTGGCGAAGGGGGCAAGCCCCGCCGCCGCCTGCCGCTCGTTGAGGCTCACAAGCGCGGAGTTGGCCATGTAGACCTCGCCCCGCACCTCCACGACCGCAGGCGGGTCGGCCAGGTCGAGCACCAGCGGCACCCCCCGGATCGTGCGAACGTTGTGGGTGATGTCATCGCCGACGACGCCGTTGCCCCGCGTCGCGGCCAGCGTCAGGAGCCCCTGCTCGTAGGTCAGCGACACGGCCACGCCGTCGATCTTGAGCTCGAGCACGTAGCGGGGCGGCCGGCTGTCGCCCCCCTCGGCCAGGAGCTTCTCGACCCGGCGGCCCCAGGCCCGCAGCTCCTCGACCCCGTAGGTGTTGTCGATCGACATCATCGGCACCCTGTGCCGGACGCTCGCGAGGGCGGCCACCGGCTCCTCGCCGACCCGCTGAGTGGGGCTGTCGGGCGTGACGAGCTCGGGATGCGCCCCCTCCAGCTCCCGCAGCTCCGCCACCAGCCGGTCGTAGTCGCGGTCGCTGATCTCGGGAGCCGCCTCCACGAAATACTTGCGGTCGTGGTGCCGGATCTGGTCCCGGAGCCGATCGATGCGGGCGGCGGCCGAAGGGCTCACGGCTCGTCGGCTCCCGCGGGGGCTCGGCCGGCAGCGGAGCCGGCCTGCTCGCGGGCAGCCCGGTCCCGCCGGAGCCGCTCGCCGGCCACGTGATCGACCCAGACGGCCCCCACCGTGGCGATGGCCAGCACGACGAGTTCGGCCGAGAGGATCGTGGTGCCGTGGAGGTCGATCAGCTGGTCGAGCGGGTGCCGGCCGCCCATCTCGGCCGCCGGCCGCACGCCCCGCAGCACCGCGACGCAATACGCCGCAGCCGTGATCGTGAAGGCAAAGCCCGCGATCCCGAGGAGGGGGTAGAACGGATTGCGGGGAGGCCGAGCCATGCCGCCATCATACCGCTGCCCACGTAGCGGCGGGATGACCCTGCGGGCAGGCAAAGCCTGTCCATCCCGCCGGCCAGTTGACGCTGACCCAACCGTTGGTCGGGGTTGCCCGTGCCATCTCGCCGGACGCTCCCCGGGGACTGTCCCCGCCGCGGGGCCTGTCCCCCTTCGGCATCCTGCCTGCGCTTCGGTTTCCAACGCCGTCGAGATAGCACGGGCAACCCCTCCCTCGACCCGCATTTCCGCGGAACGTCGCGCTCTCCGCTTCAACGCACCGTCCCCTGGCTTGCGCCAGGGGGTTCTATGGGCGGCGCGCTTCCAATAGAAACCCCGGGCGCGAGCCCGGGGACGGTGGGTCAGAGCCTCACCCCGCCCCCCACACCGCCAGCCGCGCAGAGCACGGCCGCCCGGAGGTGCGGCCGGAGGGCCGCGAAGCCCGCCGGGGGCATGGATGCCCCGCCGGGCGTACAGCCAGTTTCCAACGCCGTCGTTTAAAGTGGGCATCGCCGCGCTGTCCGACGGGTTGAACAGGGTTCGCCGCCGCGGATACAGTAGAAGGCTCCCGGCACGGGTCCGCGGAGGCCCGTTCCCGCCGGAATTTCCCGTTGTCGATCCTGCGTGCCGAAGCCCTCGAGAAGACGTTCGCCTCAGGTGACGGCGCGGGCGTGACGGCCGTCCGGGGCGTCGATCTGACGATTGATCCGGGCGAGTTCGTGGCCATCACGGGGGCCTCCGGGTCGGGCAAGAGCACGCTCCTGCACATGCTCGGCGGGATCACCCGGCCCACGGCCGGCCGCGTGCTCCTCGAAGGCACCGATCTGGCCGCCCTCGACGACGACGCTCTGGCGGCGATCCGCCGCCGCCGGATCGGCTTCGTCTTCCAGCGGTACAACCTCCTGCCGGAGCTCTCGCTGGTGGAGAACGTGGCCCTGCCGCTCGTCCTCGACGGCCAGCCCGACGCCCGCTGCACCGCCGCCGCCGAAGCGTCGCTGGCCGCCGTCGGCATGAGCCACCGCGCCGGCCACCGGCCCGACGCCCTCTCCGGAGGCGAGCAGCAGCGGGGGGCGATCGCCCGGGCATTGGTGACCGAGCCGGCGATCCTCCTGGCCGACGAGCCGACCGGGGCCCTCGACTCGGTCAATTCCGAGACCGTGCTCGACCTGCTCCGCGAACTGGTCACCGGCCGGCGGCAGACGATCGTGCTGGTCACCCACGACCCCACCGTGGCCGCCGCCGCGGGCCGGATCGTCCGCATGAAGGATGGCCGGATCGCCGAAATCGTGGTCGGCGACGCGGCCTTGAGTCCGGCCGGGGCCGGTCGGCCATGAGGTTCGGCCGGCTGCTGGTGAGGCAGTGGCGGTCGCGGCCGGGGCGGGCCCTGGCGACGGCGGCGAGCGTGGCGGTGGCCGTGGGCGCGGTCGTGGCCACCTGGGTGTCGGCCGACGTCTCGCGAAGCGGCTACAGCCGGCTGGCCGAGGTGATCGACGGCGTGCCGGCCGTGGACGTCACGGCCCGCTCGGGAGGCCGGTTCCCGGTCGAGAAGCTGCCGGCCCTGGGCGACGTGCCGGGCGTGCGGGCGATCGTGCCGCTCTTCTACCGGCCCACGCTCCTGCGGGTGGGGGAGAACCGCGTCCGCCAGATCGCCGTTGGCGTCGATGCCGTCGGGCTCGTCGAGATCGGCCTGCTCGAACTCGAGGCCGGCACCCCCTGCCGCGAGGCTGACGAGCTCTTGCTCGACGCCACGCTGGCCCGCGGGCTCGACCTCGAGGTCGGCGCGGAGGTGCTGTTCTTCGCCCGCCGGCGGATCCAGCGGATGCGGGTCACGGGGCTCGTGAAGCCGGGCGGCATGAACTGGTTCGGCGAGGGGGCCGGCGTGATCGTCGACATCCGGCCCTTGGCCGCCATGTCGCTGGCCACCGGGATGGTCGATCGGGTCCGCGTGGCCCTCACCGCCGACGCCCGCCGGCCGGCCGTCCGAGAGGCGATCGCTGCCCGGCTGCCCGAAGACCTCATCGCCGAGATTCCCGCCGGCCGGGCGAGCCTCGCCGAAGACGTGCTCCATGCCGCCAACCTGGGGCTCGACTTCGTCACCGGGCTGACAGTGGCGATGGCCTTCTTCATCGTCGGCAACGCGATGCTCATGAACATCACCGAGCGGCGGCGGGGCTTCTCGCTGATCCGGCTGCTCGGGGGCACGGCCCGGCAGATCCGCCGGTTCGTGACCACCGAGGCGGCGATCCTCGGGGCTGCAGGAGGCGTGCTGGGGGCGGTCTTGGGGCGGGCGGCCGCCGGCCCGATCACCTCCGGCATCGCCCAGGCCCTTCAGGCTCCGGAGGCTGCGGCCACGGTCGCCCCTTGGGTCATGCCGGTCGCGATCCTGCTCGGCCTGGCAGTGGCCGCGGCGGCCGCCTGGTGGCCGGCCCGGGAAGCATCCCGCATCGATCTCCTCGAGGGGCTGGCCGCCGCGCCCGCCCCGCCGCCGACCGGGATCTCCTGGCGGTTCGTGGCGGCGGTGCTCCTCTTGACCGGCCTGGCGATCGGCAACCAGGCGCTCGTGATCCTGGGAATCTTTCCGCCCCGGATGAGCGTGCCGGGGGGGATCACGCTCCTGCTCGCCTTCATCGCCACCACGCCGATCCTCCTGCCGCCGATCGTCAAGGTGCTGAAACTGTTCGTGCCGCGGCGGCTGCGGATCGAAGGGACGCTCGCCGTCGAGCAGATCCTCCGCCAGCCGGTCCGCACGGCCTTGACCACCGGCGTGCTCGTGGTGGCCGTCAGCAACGGGATCGGCCTCGGCCATGCCATCCGCGACAACGTCGACGACGTGCTCGGCTGGTATGGGCGGATGATGCGGGCCGACTGGGTGCTCTCCCACGCCGGCATGCTCCAGGGCGTGGCCGACGCCCAGTCGGTCGATTCCGAGAGCATCGAGGAGCAACTCTTGAAGGTGCCCGGCGTGGCGGCCGTCGAGGGGGTTGGGGTGACCACCGGCCGGGTGGCCGGCGGGGCCTGCGTGATCGTGGCCCGCGACGTGCCGGCCGACCGCCCCCTGCCGCTCGAACCGGTCGAGGCCAGCGAGGCTGACGTCCGCGAGGCGCTCGCCCGGGGCGAGGCGGTGGCCGGCACGGTGCTGGCCCGCCGCACCGGGATCAAGGCAGGCGACGAGGTGGCGGTGGAGGTGTTCGGGCGAACGGTCCCGGTCAAGGTGGCGGCGCTGGTGGTGGACTACACCAGCGGCGGCGCGTCGCTCCTGGTGCAGCGGGACGCCGCCCGCACGCTGTTCGGCCTCCGCTCGGCCGACATCCTCCTGGTCACCGCCGCCGAGGGTCAGGCCGCCGCCCTCCGCGAACCGCTCGAGGCCCTGGCCGCCGAAAACTCCCTCATCCTGCGGTCGTTCGGCGAGGTGCAGCAGTTCGTCGATCGGATCGTGCAGGGGCTGGTCGGCTCGCTGTGGGCGATCCTCGGCCTCGGGTTCGTGGTCGGCAGCCTGGGCGTGGCCAACACCGTGACCATGAACGTGCTTGAGAAGAAGCGGACGCTCGGCCTGTTGCGGGCCGTGGGCATGACCAACGGGCAGGTGACCCGGATGGTGGTGCTCGAGAGCGTGATGCTCGGGGCCGCCGGCGGGATCATCGGCCTGGCGGCCGGGATGGTGACGGCGCTCTTTATCCAGCTGGCCAGCCAGCCGCTGCTGGGCCATCCGATCAGCGTCACCTTCCGGCCGGCGGTGGTGGCCACGAACCTGGCCGCCGCGGTCGCCGTGACGGCGTTGGCCGCCTGGCTCCCCGCCCGCCGCGCCGTCCGGCTCGACCTGCTCGAGGCGATCTCGGCCGAGTAGTCGGCCGCGGGCCAAGTTGCCCCGCTCGCCGCCGGCCCGCTAGGCTCTTTTTCGTGACGCGGCGGGTTTGTTCTTCGGGCTTTGGTCCACGAGCCCGCTCAACCCGCCGGCCAGTTGACGCCGCCCTGTGTGGTTCCCCGTGCCATCGCTCCTCTCCATCGCTTGCGTCCTCCTCGCCCTCGCGGCCTCTTCGGCCGTCTGCCTGCCGGCGGCGGAGCCCCTCCCGCCCGACCTGGCCACTCGGCCCGGCGAGGACTGGCCCGACTTCCTGGGGCCGCGGCGAAACAGCTGCTCGGCCGAGCAGGGCCTCGACTTCGACTGGCCGGCCGCCGGGCCGCCGCTCGTCTGGGAGACCCTCCTCGGCACCGGCTACGCGGCGCCCACGGTGAGCCGCGGCCGGCTCTTTCATTTCGACCGCTACGGCGGCGAAGACCGGCTCACCTGCCGCGCGGCCGAGACCGGCCGGCTGCTCTGGACCCTCGCCTCCCCGACCCGGTATGCCGACCTGCTCGGCTACAACAACGGCCCCCGCTGCTCGCCGGTGGTGGACGACGAGCGGGTCTACACCTTCAGCGCCGAGGGGTTGCTCCAGTGCGTCGCCGTGGAGACCGGCCGGCGGCTCTGGGAGGTCGATACCCAGGCCCGGTTCCACGTGGTCCGCAACTTCTTCGGCGTCGGCAGCACGCCGCTGGTGCACGGCGACCACCTGATCGTGAACGTCGGCGGCAGCCCGCCCGGCGGCCCTCCCGACATCTACACGGCCCGGGGCCGGATCCGGGGCAACGGCACGGGCGTGGTCGCCTTCGACAAGCGGACTGGGGAGGTCGTCTGGCAGGCCAGCGACGAACTGGCCAGCTACGCCAGCCCCGTGGCCGCCGAGATCGGCGGCCGGCCCTGGTGCTTCGTGTTCGCCCGCGGCGGTCTCCTCGGGCTCGATCCCCGCTCGGGTAAGCTGGACTTCGAGGTTCCCTGGCGGGCCGACCTGCTCGAGAGCGTCAACGCCGCGACGCCCGTGGTGGTCGGCGACGAGGTGTTCATCTCGGAGACCTACGGCGTCGGCAGCGGCCTGTTTCGCGTTCGGCCGGGCGGCTGCGAGCCCGTCTGGAAGGACGAGCCGAGGCGGCGAGACCAGGCCCTGCAGCTCCACTGGAACACGCCGGTCCACGAGGGAGGCTTCCTCTATGGCAGCAGCGGCCGGCACGCCGCCAATGCCGAGCTCCGCTGCATCGAGTGGGCCACCGGCCGGGTTCGCTGGAGCCGGCCGGCCCTGGGCCGCTCGTCGCTGCTTCTGGCCGACGGGCACCTGATCTGCCTCTCCGAGAACGGCAGCCTTCACCTGCTGCGGGCCACGCCCGAGGCCTGCGAGCTGGTCCGGTCGGTCGTGCTCGAGGATGCCACCGGAGCTGCGCTCCTCGCGCCGCCGGCCTGGGCGGCGCCGGCGCTGGCCCGCGGGCTGCTCTACCTGCGGGGTGACGACCGGCTCGTCTGCCTCGACCTGCGGGCCGGCCCTCCCGCGGGCCGCTGACC
>CAYRNG010000079.1:0-2026 GCA_964425395.1 uncultured Candidatus Kuenenia sp.
TGGAAGGGGCCGTTCGAGACGGCTGCGGCCCGGGCCGCGAAGATCGCCCGGCTGTTCGGTCCCGGCACGGCAGTCTGCAGGTGGATCGAGGGCATCATCGAGAAGTATAGGCGAGGGGATGGCGTCAACTGGCCGGCGGGTTAAAAACCCGCCGCTACGGGGCGGCGGCCGGGGCCATGAATGGCCTGGCAGCCTTGGAGACTAGAACGCGATCCCCTCCACCGGCTCGAGCCGCGGCGGGAGGGGCTGCTCGTCGAGCACCTCGAGGAGGTTGATCTCGATCGTCCGGCTCATCGTGCTCAGCGGCACGTCGTCGAATCGGTTCTCGAAGGGATCCTCGGTGCGGCTGCTGATGAAGTCGATGCTGATGAACACGTAGTTGAGGATGAAGGCCACCGGAAGCATCGCCCAGCCGAGCAGATTCACGTAGGCGAAGGGCACGATGAAGCCGTGCATCCGCACGAACATCCGCTGGAACCAGCTGTAGGTTCGCAGGAAGGCGGTGTTCTTGATCCGCTCGGAGCGGCCCTGGACATCGTTGAAGGCCGTGAGGGTGGAATCGAGGTGCACCCGCCGGTAGTCGGAGAGCACGCCCGCCGCGGCCAGCTCGGCGAGCCGCTCCCCTTGGTGCTGGAGGAGCATGTTGGGCGGGTTGTCGCAGGCCACCACCTGGTCGAATTCAGCGGCTGACAGGAAGGGACGCATGTCGTCGTAGGTGTTGGTGGCCCGGAACAGCTCCCGGGTCGTCTCGTGGGCCACGCTCCGGCTGCTCCGCAGGAAGACCCGCAGGCAATGGGCGAAGGCGATCTGCCGGTAGATCAGCTCCCGCTTGACCGCCGCCAGCTCCTCTTCGCCGCAGGCCTCGCCGGCCTCGAGCATCGTGGTCACCTGCCGGGCCCAGGCCCGGCTGGAGTTGATGAAGCTCCCCCAGATGATCCGGGCCTCCCACCAGCGGTCGTAGGCGTTGTTGGAGCGGAAGCCGAGGTAGATCGAGAGGGCGGCGGAAAAGACCGTGACCGCCGAGATCGGCATCTCGATCGAGAAGTCGTACCACTCCTTGAGCAGCACGGCCCCGACCGCCACGAGATTGATGATCAGCAGCGTCGGCCAGTTGTAGAACAGCAGCCAGGCGAGCGGGATCGACTTGCGGATCAGCATGGTGGTGGCCACGGGGAACGCGGGCCCTTACTCTACCCGGGTCCGATCATCTTGGCACGGCGGTGCCGCGGCCCCGGTGGGCCGGTGTCGCGGAGGTTTGCCCGATGGCCTCTTTCGTGATCTGCCTGGTGGCGCTGGTCGCCTCGGGGCTGACCTTCTTCTCCGGTTTCGGTCTGGGCACGCTCCTCCTGCCGGCCTTCGCCCTGTTCATGCCGGTCGAGCAGGCCGTGGCGATGACGGCCGTGGTCCACCTCGTCAACAGCCTGTTCAAGGTGGTGCTCGTGGGTCGGCTCACCGACCGGCAGACGCTCGTCTGGTTCGGCCTGCCGGCGATCGCCGCGGCCGTGGCCGGGGCGTGGCTGCTGGGGGTGTTGTCGACCGCCGAGCCGCTCGTCTCCTATCAGGCCTTCGGCCGCACGTTCGCGGTCCTGCCGGTCAAGCTCGCGATCGGAATCCTGCTGGCGGCGTTCGCCCTCGTCGAGGTGCTGCCGGCCTGCCGGGGGCTCGCCTTCCCGCCGCGGCTGATGCCGCTCGGGGGAGTGCTGAGCGGCTTCTTCGGCGGCTTGTCTGGCATGCAGGGGGCGCTGCGGGCGGCCTTCCTGGCCCGGGCCGGGCTCTCGGCGGAGGCCTTCGTGGCGACGAGCTCCGTGATCGCCTGCCTGGTCGATATCACCCGGCTGGGCGCCTATGCCGGCCGGGTCGGCCAGGTGCGGGATGACCTCGACTGGCCCCTTCTGGCCGTGGCGGTGGCGGCGGCCCTGGCCGGGTCCCTGCTTGGCCGGCGCTGGCTGGCCGGCATGAAGATGGAGACCATTCAGCGGCTCGTGGCCGTGCTCTTGGTGCTCCTGGCGGCGGGGCTCGTCAGCGG
>CAYRNG010000080.1:0-20936 GCA_964425395.1 uncultured Candidatus Kuenenia sp.
GCCCCACGTCAGCAGCATGCAGCTGGCCTTCGCCCGGGTGAAAGAGTCGTGGGAGGAGGCTTTCCTCGCCAACCTGGCGGGCCAGTCGATCGAGCGGGGGATCGACCGGATCCGCACGAGCGAGACGGCCGGCCTGTTCACCAGCGAGCAGTGGCCTCCGGCGGCCGTGGCCCGGGCCCTCCTCGAGCACGGTCTCGACGCCTTCCAGGCCTACGTCTGCGAGAACCTCGGCTCGCCCGACGAACGGGTCACGCAGGGCAGCCTGGCGGAGATCGCCCGCGAGTCGTTCAGCCCGCTCAACGTGATGATCCTCGTCCGCCATGCGAAGGCTCCCGAGGCGGTCTGCGGAGCCGGCCGGCGGCTGTTCGGCAACCCCGACGAATGCTTCCTCCAGTCGCGACCCAAGCGGGGCCTGCTCACACCGGCGGAGGTTCGCTCGCTGGCCCTGGCCGAGCTGGGCCTCGGGCGGGCGAGCATCGTCTGGGACGTGGGCGCAGGCTCGGGATCGGTCGGCCTCGAGGCGGCCCGGCTGGCCCCGGCGGGGAGGGTCTACGCCATTGAGATGGATCCCGACGACCACGCCCTGATTCTGGAAAACGCCCGCCGGCTGGGGGTCGAGAATCTGCAGGCCGTGCTCGGCCGAGCTCCGGAAGCCTGGGCCGACCTGCCCGCTCCCGACGCGATCTACGTGGGGGGCAGCGGCCGCGACGTGGCGATGCTCGTGGAGGGAGCCTGGGAGCGGCTCGCCGCCGGCGGCCGGCTGGTGACCGCCTGCAACTCGATCGAAAACCTGGCCGCCGTCCACGCCCTCCTCCGGGCCCGCTCGGGCGACGCCGCCTACTGGATGGTGAACATCGCCCGCGGCTACGAGCAGCTCGACCGGATCCGGTTCGAGGCCATCAACCCCGTGTTCCTGATCGCCGCCACCAAGCCGGCGGCCTAGCGGATGAATCCCCTGCCCGAGCCGCTCGACGTGATCGCCGTCGGCGCCCATCCCGACGACGTGGAGATCGGCTGCGGTGGCACGCTTGCCCTGCTGGCGGCCCAGGGCCACCGGGTGGGGATCGTCGACCTCACCGACGGCGAGCCGACGCCCCGCTCGAGCGGCCCGGCCGAGCGGCTGGCCGAGGCGGCGGCGGCGGCGGGAGTGCTCGGGGTGGTGCATCGCGAGACGCTCCCCTTCCCGAACCGGCGGCTGTTCGACGGCTTCGAGGTCCGGGTCGAGCTGGCCAAGATCTTCCGCCGCTGGCGGCCGCGGGTCGTGCTCGGGCTGGCCGACAAGACGCCGCTGGCCTCGCCCGACCATGCCCAGGCGGTGGCGATCACCGAGGCGGCGGTCTTCTACTCGCGGCTCACCAAGTGGGACGACACCTTCGCCGGCCTGCCGGTGCACACCGTGCCGCAGTTGCTCGGCTACTTTCTGTTCGCCGGGGTGCCGAGCGTGCCGCACGGCCAGTGGCCGCTGGTGGTCGACATCGCCGGCCAGCTGGAGACGAAGCTGGCGGCGATCGCCTGCTACCAGAGCCAGTTCCCGCCCGAGAAGGCCCACATCTACGGCCGGGTCCGGGCCATGGCCGAGACGGTCGGCCTGATGGCCGGCTGCGCCGCGGGCGAGCTCGTGGCCGGCACCCGCATGCCGGTCACGACCGAGCCGCTGCGAGCGTTGTTTCCGACGCCCGGCTGACGGGCCTCAGGCCGTCGTGCCGTTCTGGAGGTGGGTGCGGCCCCGGTAGAAGACCGCGATCGGCACGAAGGCGACCGCCGCGGCCAGCATGCAGCCGGTCCAGAACCAGTAGTAGGCCGCCCCCTCGAGCGTCACGAGGCCGCCCACGGTCGTTTCGCCGACCACCGTCGTCTCGGGGGCCTCGCCGCGGGCCGCCTCCACCTCGCGGCGGCCCTCCTCCCCTTTGAGTTCGATCAGCCGCTGCTCCCGCCAGGTGAGCGGCTTGGCCGCCAGGCGGGCCGCCTCCGCCGGGTCGGCGCGGACCACCGTCGCCGCGAGCACGATGTCGTCGCGGGTGAAGGGGAGGCCGTCGGGGCCGTCGCTCACCAGCCGATAGCGGTCGCGGGTGATCCGGTGGTAGCGGAGCGGGCGGCCAAAGGGATCGACCATGCCGGCCACGAGCCTCTCCCCGGCCTCGTCGGAGGGAATCTGCTTGTCGGCGTCGGCCGCCGCAGAGCCCATGAAGGCCGCGTCGATCGCCCGCTGGGCGGCGGCCAGCGGCTCGTCGGCCGGCGTCTCGAGCCCGACGAGCCCCCCGAACCGGTTGAACGAAAGCAGGATGTCGTCGGCCGTGTCGAACTGCCCGTCGTGGCCTGCCAGGCGGATCTCCCGCACGGCCGCCCCCTCGCCCCGGCCGGCCCACTCTGGCTGCGGCAGGAGGTTCCGCACCCGGAGCTGCCAGCCGGCCAGGCTCGCCTCCCCGCCGGCCGGCGTCGGCTCGAGCGCCGCCGCCCGGGCCACCACCGGGTTGATGCCCGGCACCTGGATCCAGTGGTTGACCGCCGCCGTCACGTAGTTGCCCAGCGAAATCGAGAGCAGCCAGACCGCCATGATCACCGACTTCATCGTCTTGGGAGCCTGGGCGTAGGAGAACTCGAGGCCCGTGATCGAGACCATGATCTCGGCCGCCGTCACGATGCAGTAGGCGACGAACTGCCAGCCGACGCTGGGCGTGGCCCCGCCGTCGATCCAGCCCTGGACCACCGCCGAGAGCCCGAAGCCGGCGGTCATCACGAACAGCCCGATGCCGATCTTCCGCAGCGGGGTAAGCCGGAACACCCGATTGACCGCGGGGTAGACCAGAAACTGAAACAGCGGGATCATCGCCATCACCAGGATCGGATTGAGCACCTGGATCTGCGCGGGCAGCCAGTCGATCCCCAGCCAGCGGAGGTTCATGTCTTCGGCCTGCAGCACCCAGGCGGCGCTGGTCTGATCGAAGAGCGCCCAGAAGACGGCGATGCAGAGGTAGACGAGCGAGAGGCGGAGGATCGTGAGGATCCCGTCGCGGCTGAAGACCTCACGGAGAAAGGCCAGGCCTCCGGGGGGCACGTGGATGTAGGCCTGGCGGCCCAGCCAGAACATCAGCGTGGCCAGCCCCATCAGGATGCCCGGCACCCCGAAGGCGACGTGCGGCCCGTACCACTCGAGCAGCCAGGGCGTGAGCAGGGTGGAGAGCGTGGAGCCGAAGTTGATCGCGAAATAGAACCACTGGTAGACCTTCTCCATGAGGTGCTCGTTGCGGGCCCCGAACTGGTCGCCGACGTGGGCCGAGACGCAGGGTTTGATGCCCCCCGAGCCCAAGGCGATCAGAAACAGGCCCACCCACAGCCACTGCTCGGCCGACAGCCCGCCGCCGCCCATCAGGGCCAAGGCCAGGTGGCCGAGGCAGTAGAGCAGGGAGACGGCCATGATGATCCGGTACTTGCCGGTGAAGGCATCGGCGATGATCGCCCCCAGGATCGGAAACCCGTACACCCAGGCCGCGAAGGTGTGGTAGTGGGCCTGGGCCTCGGCCTTGCTCATGGCCGGCAGGACCGTGTCGGACATCAGGTACAGGTAGCGGACCATGAAGATCGTGAGGATCGTCCGCATCCCGTAGTAGCTGAACCGCTCGGCCGCCTCGTTGCCGATGATGTAGGGGATGCCGGGGGGCATCCGGTCGGTATCGGTGGGAGTGGTGCGGTAGGCGGCCATGGGGCGGCATCGTAGCAGGCCGCCTCCTGCGTGGGTCGGGGTTGCCCGTGCCATCTCGCCGGATGCTCGCTGGGGACTGTCCCCGCCGCGGGGACTGTCCCCCTTCGGTACAGGAAAGGGGACAGTCCCCGAAGCGGGGACAGTCCCCTGTGGGTTGACGCCGGCCAGTTGACGCCGCCCCTCCCGGCGACAGCTTGAAGCGGATACGCTGCTGGAGCAAAGCGGCCCGCGCGGGTCCGTCGGATTGGAGCGGGTTGTGAATCGATCGCCAGACTGGGATGCCGTCGTCGTCGGGGCCGGGATCGCGGGGCTGTGTGCGGCGCGGGAGCTGGTGACGGCGGGCGGGCGGGTGCTCGTGCTCGACAAGGCCCGGGGGCTCGGCGGCCGGATGGCCACCCGGCGGCTCGGCTCGGCCGTCTGCGACCACGGGGCCCAGTTCTTCACCGTCCGGGGCCGGGCCTTCGGCGGGATCGTGGCCGAGGCTCACGAGGCCGGGGCGGCCGTGGAATGGTGCCGCGGGTTCACGCGGGACGGCTCCCTCGGCGCGGAGAGCGGCGACGGTCATCCCCGCTGGCGGGGCGTTCGCGGGATGACCGACCTGCCCAAGCAACTCGCCAGCTGGCTCGCCGAGTCGGGCCGGTGCACGATCCGCTCGGCCGCCAAGGCCGTGGCCCTCGCCGCGGCCGACGGGGCCGCTACGGTCACCCTCGAAGACGGCGACTCGATCGTCGCCCGCGGCGCGATCCTGACCCCGCCGGTGCCGCAGTCGCTCGACCTCCTGGCCGCCGGTGGGCTCCCGGCCGCGGGCTCGGCCGAGGTGGCGGTCTGGCAGTCGCTCGAAACGGTCGCCTACGACCCCTGCTTCGCGCTGCTCGTCGTGCTCAACCGGCCCAGCCTGGTGCCGCCACCGGGGGGCATCCAGTTCGACCCGGCCGCCGGCGGGCCGATCGCCTGGATCGGCGACAACTGCCAGAAGGGGATCTCGCCCGTGCCGGCCCTCACGATCCATGCCGACGGGGCCTCTAGCCGGCGGCACTTCGACGACCCGCCCGAGCAGGTCACCGCCATGCTGCTCGACCACGCCCGCCCCTGGATCGACGGCGACCCGGCGACGGCCGTGATCGAGCGGTCGCTGCACCGCTGGAAGTTCGCCCTCCCGACGACGATCCTGCCTGAGCCGCTGGTGGCCGTCTCGCACGCCCCGCCGATCGCCTGCTGCGGCGACGCCTTCGCCGGCCCGCGGGTCGAGGGCGCCGCCTCGAGCGGCCTGGCCGCAGGCCGCTGGCTGGCCCGGATCCTCTCCGACCAGCCTGCCATGTAGTCGTGTAGGTCCGTCACGCCGTGACGGACTATCAGCCGGCGAGTGGAGGCAGCCTTTCCACCGCCACTGTTTCCGGTCGGCTTCTTCGCGCTGACCGCGGGTAACACAGGCTTTGCCTGCCCGCAGGGTTAAAAACCCGCGGCTACGTTTGGCCAACAGGACCGCGACCCGCGGTCGGCCAAACCGGCTCCCCGTAGCGGCGGGATTGTATCCCGCCGGCCAGTTGACGACGCCCTTCCACTGCCACTGTTTCCGGTCGGCTTCGCCGCGCTGCCCGCAGGGTTAAACAGGCTTTGCCTGCCCGAAGGGACAACCCGCGGCTACGTTTGGCCAACAGGACCGCGACCCGGATTTGAATGCGGCCAAACCGCGCAGGAAAGGGGACAGTCCCCGAAGCGGGGACAGTCCCCTCCCGGCCCGCTTGCAGACCGGATACCCTTCCGTTCGTCGAAGCGACCCGTGTGGGGTCGGTCTGCCTGGAGCGGCTTGTGAATCGATCGCCAGACTGGGATGCCATTATCGTCGGAGCCGGGCTCGCCGGCCTGGCCTGTGGCCGGGAGCTCGTGCGGGCCGGCCGCCGGGTGGTCGTGCTCGAGACGGCCGACCGGGTCGGGGGCCGGGTGGCGACCGACGAGGTGGACGGCTTTCGGATCGACCGCGGCTTTCAGGTCTACAACGACGCCTATCCCGAGGGCCGGCGGCAGCTCGACCTGGCGGCGCTTCGGCTGGGGCGGTTCGAACCCGGGGCGCTCGTCGCCGACGGCGGCCGGCTCCGCCCCGTGGCTGATCCCTGGCGGCAGCCGGCTGCCGCCCTGGCGGCCGTGTTCTCCGGCACGGTCGGCCTGGCCGACGGCCTGCGAACCGCGCGATTGCGACATGACGCGATCGCGGCCCTCCGCGCCGGGCGGCTCGACCCAGATGCCCCGTCGGCCCCCGCCGAGCGATCGACCGCCGAGGAACTGGCGGCCCGGGGCTTTTCGCCGGCCTTCATCCGCCGGTTTTTCATTCCCTTCTTCGGCGGCGTGTTTCTGGAGCGAGCGCTCGAGACGGCGGCGCCGGTGTTTCTCTTCGACTTCGCGATGTTCGCCCTCGGCCGGGCTTGCCTGCCGGCCGGCGGGATGGCGGCGATTCCGGCCCAGCTGGCCGCCGGGCTGCCGGCTGAGGCCGTGCGGCTGGGCACACCGGTGCGGGCGGTCGGACCCGGCCAGGTTGAACTCGCCTCCGGCGAGCGGCTCACGGGCAGGGAGGTGATCGTGGCGACGGACCGGGCCGCGGCAGCCGCCCTGCTTCCGGAGTCGGTTCGCGGGCCGTGGCTCGACCGCCGCGACAAGGCCACCCGGCTGGTCGCCTTCGCCGCCGATCGCTCGCCCTTGGCCACGCCGACGCTCCTGGTGAGTGCTGCGGAGAAGGGCCCGATCGACAACCTCACCGTGCCCTCCGACGTGGCCGGGGGCTATGCACCGCCGGGCGCGGCCCTCGTCGCGGTATCGGTGCGGGAGGACTTTCCGGCCGCGGGCGACCAGCTCGCCGAGGCGATTCAAAGCCAGGCCGCCGGCTGGTTCGGCCCGCAGGTTCGCGGCTGGCGGCCGCTCGTGACGGTGCAGGTGGCCCGGGCCCTGCCCGACGAGTCGCCCGCCGCCCGGCGGCTGCGGCCGGTTTCGCCGCGGCTGGCCCCCGGCCTCGTGCTCTGTGGCGACCACGTGGCCTCGGCTTCGATCAACGGCAGCCTGGTCAGCGGGCGGCACGCCGCCGACGCGGTGCTGGGGGCGTTGTAGGCCCGGGCCGCCGGCACGGGCTGTTTGGGAAGCGGCGTCGGGTGGCGGGGCAGGTAGTCCGTCACGGCGTGACGAACCTACAAGCGTTGTAGGCCCGGGCCGCCGGCACGGGCGACGGCATAGAGGCTCTGCGGCATGGGTGGCGGGGTGGTTCTCATTCCCACCGTCCCCGGGCTTGCGCCCGGCAGAGCGGTGGGAGGGGCATAGAGGCTCTGCGGCATGGGTTGCGGGGTGGTTCTCATTCCCACCGTCCCCGGGCTTGCGCCCGGGGTTTCTTTGTAGACTGGTGCTCGCGGCCAGAGCGGGCCGGATCACGGACGAAGAGCGGACGGTTCGAGCGATGAGCGAACAGATTGGTGTGGTGCTGATTTTTGCCGGCTTGGCAGCGGTAACGGTCGGCTTCTTCTGGCTCCTCGGCCGCGGCCTGGCGGTGCTCCTCGGCCGGCGGCAGGCCCGGCAGCTGCTTGTGCCCTTGGCCCTGCTCGCGGGCGGGCTGGTGGTGGGCGCCGCGCCCTTCGCCTACCAGCACGTCTACCTGAAGCTCGTCGGTCTCGGCCCGCGGGAGCGGGTGCTCGACGGCGAGCGGGCCTTGAACCTGACCGGCTGGGATCGCGACGACTACTCGATCCTGGCCGAGCGGCCCGATCTCGTGATCCTCGAACTGGGCAATCCCGACGTCACCGACGAGACGCTCGCGCTGCTCCTCGACCTGCCCCGGCTCCGCGAACTCACGCTCAACGACTCGGCCGTCACCGACGCGGGGCTCGCCACGCTCGCCCGGCTGCCGGCCCTCGAGACCCTGCGGATCGCCCGCACGGGGATCACGGCCGAGGGGCTGCGGCGGTTCCTCGACGCCCCGCCGCGACGGCTGGTTTCGATCGACGTCTCGGGGAACGGCATCCCGACGGGGATCCTCCGGCAGTGGAAGAACGCCGCGGACGAACCGGGAGGGCGGCGGTATGTCAATTGAGCGGGGCCACGAGCCCTATCAGGGGACCGGCGCAGGCGGCGGGGCAGGGGGGCTTCGGCTCGACGAAGACTCCCCCGGCGGCCTCGCCAACGCCCGCTTTCTCTGCGAGGCCTCGGCGCTCGCCTATCTGCCGGTTGCCGCCGGCCGGGAGCGGTTTCGGAGCCTGCTCGGCCTGGAGGCGAGCCTGTTCAGCGTCTTGAACACCCAGGCCTGGCTGGCGACCGACGAGACGAACATCGTGGTCGCCTTCCGGGGCACCGAGTCGCCGTCCACGATCGACGGCCTCAAAGACATCCTCCTGACCGACGCCATGAACCTCTTGGTGGTGCCCGAGGGGCGGCTGGGCCACGACCTGGCGGCCGCCGGCGTGGGGGCTCGGTTCCACAAGGGCTTCGCCGATGCGATCGCCGACATCTGGCCGCCGCTGGCCGAGGCAATCGAAGGGGAGGTCAAGCGGCTCGACCGGCCGGTCTGGCTGACCGGCCACAGCCTGGGCGGGGCGCTGGCCCTCTACGCCGCCTGGTTGCTCAAGCGGCGGTTCGTGCCGGTCCACGAAGTCTGCACCTTCGGGGCCCCGATGATCGGCAACCAGGCGGCCCGCGATGCCTTCAACCGGGAGTTCGCCGGCAAGATCTTTCGCTACGTCAACGGCCGCGACCCGGTGCCCAAGCTCCCCACGATGTCGCTGGTGGCCAACGAGTTTCTGCACGTCGATGCCGAGCGGCTGGTGGGCCGCGATCCGGTCACCCGCCTGACCGACCTGCTCGGCACGGTCGCCTCCAAGGCGGCCGGCGGCCTGCTCTCCGGCAGCCTTGTCGACGAGGCCTGGGGCACGCTCGCCACCGAGGTGGCCAACCACTCGCTCGACCGTTACCGCGACCAGCTCCGCGGCTGAGCCGGGGTTGACGGCGAAACGTAGCCGCGGGTTGTCCCTTCGGGCAGGCAAAGCCTGTTCAACCCTGCGGACAACCGTAGCCGCGGGTTGTCCCTTCGGGCAGGCAAAGCCTGTTTAACCCTGCGGGCAACCGTAGCCGCGGGTTTTTAACCCTGCGGACAGCGCGGGGATACCAGCCGGAAACGGTGGCGGTGGGGGGGCGTCGCCAACTGGCCGGCGGGATGGAATCCCGCCGCTACGGGGAGCCGGTTTGGCCGAGCGAGTATCGCGGCTGCGTTGGCGAAACGTAGCCGCGGGTTGTCCCTTCGGGCAGGCAAAGCCTGTTTAACCCTGCGGACAACCGTAGCCGCGGGTTTTTAACCCTGCGGGCAGCGCGAAGAAGCCAACCGGAAACGGTGGCAATGGAAGGGCGTCGTCAACTGGCCGGCGGGATACAATCCCGCCGCTACGTGGAGGCTGCCCAACCTGGCCGGCGGGCCTGAAGAACGGGGCGGGGTGGCGTTTGCCCCGGCGTCCCCGGGCTTGCGGACGGGGTTTCTAGGCCCCCGGTTAATTTGGCCGTGACACCGCGGTTTTCTCGGTATACAGTTGATTGAAACGCCTGTTTGAACCGGGTGTTTTGGCTCCGGAGATTTCGCCCCGCCCCATGATCCAGCAAGCTCAGCAAGCCCAGCACGCCCCCCGAGAGCGGCCTGAGCCGCCGCGGGCCGACGACCCCCGCAGCCGGCTCCTGCTCGCGGCCGGTCGGGAGTTTGCCGAGAAGGGCTACGAGGCGGCCACGGTTCGCGATATCTGCCTCGCGGCCGGCGCCAACCTGGCGGCGGTGAACTACTACTTCGGCGACAAGAAGCGGCTCTACATCGAGAGCGTCAAACACGCCCACGAGGAACGGCTCCGGCAGGTGCCCGAGCCCGACTGGGCCCCCGGCACCCCCCCGGCCCGCAAGCTCCACGACTTTGTCGGCAACATGCTCGAGCGGATGCTCGGCTTCGGCCAGCCCCCCTGGCAGGTGCGGCTCATGCTCCGCGAGGTGCTCCAGCCCACCGAAGCCTGCCGCGAGCTGGTGGAGGACTACTTCCGCCCCCACTTCGAACTCTTGGTGGCGATCCTCGACGAGCTGGCCGGCGGCCGGCTCGCGCCGCCCCAGCTGCGGCAGGTGGCCCTGAGCGTGATCGGGCAGTGCTTTCTCTACCGGGCCGCCGGCGACGTGGTGGGGATGCTCGTGCCGGTCGCCGAGCTCGAGGCCCGGCACACCCCCCGGCCGCTGGCCGACCACGTCACCCGGCTCACGCTGGCCGCGATCGGGGCCGGCCCGCCGCTCGTGGCCGACACACCGCGGAGGGAGCGAGCATGAGCCAGAAAAGCCACTGGATCGTGCGGGCCATCGTCGGCTGGCTCGTCCCCCTCGCGATCCTGGGAGTCGGGATCACCGCCTTCGCCATGCTCGGCCGCCAGCCGCCGCCGGAGCGGAAGGCGATCGCCGCCGCCGAAGCGCCGCTGGTCCGCACGATCGAGGTGGCGGCGGAGCAGGGGGGGCTTTCGATCGGCCTCGACGGCGTGGTCGTCCCCTTGCGGGAGGTGACCCTGGCGGCCGAGGTCGGAGGCCGCGTGCTCCGCAAGGCCGCCGCCTGCCGGGCCGGACGGGTCGTGGCCGCCGGGACGCTGCTGTTCGAGATCGATCCCCGCGACTACGAGCTCGAGGTGGCCCGCCTGGAGCGGGAGCTGCGGCAGGCGGGGCTGGCCATCGAGGAGACCGACGAGGAGCTGGCCCAGAACGCCGCCAACGCCGAGCTGGCCAAGCGGCAGCTCGAGCTGGCCGGCCGCGAGGTCAGGCGGCTCGACGGGCTGAGGGCCGGCCGGATCGTCACCGAGGCCGAGCACGACCGGGCGCTCCGCGAGGAGCTGGCCGCCTCCACCACGCTCACCACCCTCCAGGGCCAGGCCCGGGTGCTCGCCAAGCGGCGGCACCGGATGGAGGAGGCGCAGGCGCTGGCGGCCACGCTGCTCGAGCGGGCCCAGCTCGACCTGGCCCGGACCCGCGTCACGGCCCCGGCCGACGGGATGATCGTGGAGAGCCTCGTCGAGCAGGATGCCTTCGTCTCCAAGGGGATGCCCCTGGTCACGATCGAAGACACGAGCGCCGCGGAGGTCCGCACCAGCCTGCAGATGCACGACCTGGCCCGGGTCTGGAAGGCGGCCAGCGCCGCCGAGGCGGCCGGCGAGTCGATCAGCGACCTGCCGCCGATGCCGGCCACGGTGGTGTTCACGCTCGGTGAGCGGCGGTACGAGTGGGATGGCGTCCTCTCCCGGCAGGAGGGCCGCGGCCTCGACGAGAAGACCCGCACGCTCCCCTGCCGGGTGATCGTGGCCGAGCCGGGCCGGGTGCGGGCGGTGGACCGCTACGGCGTGCCGCTCGAGACCTTGCCGCCGGGAGCGCCGCGGTCGCTGTTGCGGGGCATGTTCGTCGAGGTCCGGGTGCATGCCGACTCGTCCGAACAGCTGGTCTCGATTCCCGAGCAGGCCCGCCGGCCCGGCGGCGAGCTCTGGCTGGTGCGAGACGGCCGGCTGGTGATCCACCGGCCGCGGCCGATCGAGGTCCGGGACGGGCGGGTCGTCTACGAGGCGGGCCCCGCCGGCCTCCAGGCGGGCGACCGGGTCGTGACCAGCCAGCTGCGGCATCCCCGCGACGGAATGGCCGTCACGGAGGCGACCACCGCCGCGACCGAGCCGGAGGCCGGGCCGGCCCCGGCGGCCGTGACCGTTCGCGAGGGCAGGGACGCGTCGTGAAAGCGATCATTGCCTGGACGCTCCGCAACATGCCCGCCATGAACACCCTCATGGTGGCCGTGCTGCTGGTCGGTTCGCTGGCCTTCGCCTCGATGCGCCGGGAAGTGTTTCCCGACTTCGATCTCGAGATCGTGCTCGTCACGATGCCCTATCCCGGCGCCACGCCCGAGGAGGCCGAGGAGGGGATCTGCCAGAAGATCGAGGAGGCCTGCCGGAGCGTGGCGGGCGTCAAGAAGGTGACCAGCGTCGCCCAGGAGGGAGTCGGCTACTGCGTGTTCGAGCTGCTCGACAGCGTCAAGGACGTGCAGAAGACCGTGGCCGAGATCCGCTCCGAGGTCGATCGGATCCCGAGCTTCCCGCTCCTGGCCGAGGATCCCAAGGTCGAGCAGGTGACGCTCCGCACCCCGGCGATCAAGGTGGGCGTGCTCGCGCCTCCCCCCGGCCCCTGGGGCGAGGTCTCGGAGTGGGAGCTGCGGGACGTCGCCGAGGCGGTCCGCGACGAGATCCTGGCGCTCCCCTCGGTCTCGGCTGCCAACCTCCTCGGGGGCAAGGACTACGAGATCGACATCGAGATCTCCGAGGCCACCCTCCGCAAGCACGGTCTCTCGCTCCAGGCGGTGGCCGAGATCGTGCGGCGGGAAAACCTCGAGCTGCCCGGCGGCACGATCCGCAGCCCGGCCGGCGAGATCCTCCTCCGCGGCAAGAACAAGCGGTCGAGCGGGGAGGAGATCGCCGCCCTCCCGCTGGTCGCGCTCCCCGACGGTCTGGTGCTCTCCGTCGGCGACCTGGCGACCGTTCGCGACGACTTCGCCGACGTGGCCGCCAGCAATCGGATCAACGGCCGGCCCGGGATGGTGATCTCGGTGGACCGGACCGCGGGCGAGGACCTCCTCGCGATGGTGGCCGCCGTCAAAGACTTCGTGGCCGGGGCGGCTCTGCCCCCGGGCTACGAACTGGTCACCTGGGCCGACCAGTCGGTGGACGTCCGCGACCGGCTGCGGATGCTCGTCTCCAACGGCCTTCAGGGGCTCCTGATCGTGTTCCTGGTGCTGGCCCTGTTCCTCGACATCAAGATCGCCTTCTGGGTGGCCCTTGGCATCCCGGTCGCGATGCTCGGCACCGGGGGGCTGATGTTTACCACCGACCAGACGCTCAACATGCTCTCGATGTTCGCCTTCCTGATGGCGATCGGGATCGTCGTGGATGACGCGATCGTGGTCAGCGACAACATCGAGCGGCACCGCCGGCTGGGCAAGAGCCTCACCCAGGCGGCCCTCGACGGCACGGCCGAGGTGGTGCCCAGCGTGCTGTCGAGCGTGATGACCACCGTGATCATGTTCCTGCCGCTGTGCTTCGTGTCGGGCGTGATGGGGAAGTTCATCGCGGTCATGCCGTTTGCCTTCATCTCCACGCTGGTGATGTCGCTGTTGGAGTCGACGCTCGTGCTCCCCGGCCACCTGGCCCACGAGAAGAACCTCGTGTTCACGATCCTGGGCGTCGTGCTCTACCCGCTCAGGCCGCTTTTGGCCGTGGCCGCCTTCCTGCAGCGAAACTGCGAGCGGGGCCTGCAGTGGTTCGTGCGGCACATCTACGCCCCGCTCCTCGACCTGGCCCTCGATCATCGCCTGGCCACGCTGGCCACCGCCCTGACGCTCCTGCTGGGGGCGCTGGGGATCATCCGCAGCGGCCTGACCCCCTTCGAATTGTTCCCCAAGATCGACGCCAACCGGCTCTTGGCCAAGATCGTGTTCGCCGACGGCACCCCCGCCGAGGTGACCGAGGAGGCGACCCAGCGGATCGAGCGGGCGGCGGTCGAGGCGGCCCGGACGTTTTCGGGCGACGGCGAGTCGGTCGTGACGCTCATCCACCGGGCCGTCGGCCAGGTGGCCGCCCAGGGGGAGGTGGGGCCCGACGCGCGGATGAGCGGCAGCCACGTGGGGGCGGTGGCCGTGGAACTGGTGGAGAGCGAGAAGCGGTCGAGCACCAGCGAGCAGTTCATCAGCGAGTGGCGGCGGGCGGCCGGCAGCTTTCCGGGGGTCGAGACGCTCACCTACGGCACCGAAAACATCGGCCCCGGCGGCAAGACGATCGAGTTCAAGCTCCTCGCCTCCTCGTCGCCGGAGGCCGTCCGCCAGCTCGAGGCGGCGGTCGAGCGGTGCAAGGAGTGGCTGGCCCAGTACCCCGGCGTGATCGACATCGACTCCGACTCCCGCCCCGGCAAGTGGGAATACCAGATCAAGGTCAAGCCCCGGGCCGAGGCCCTGGGCGTCTCCCTGGCCGACCTGGCCGGCACGATCCGGGCCAGCTACTACGGCGAGGAGGTGATGCGGCTCCAGCGGGGCCGGCACGAGGTCAAGCTGATGGTCCGCTACCCGCAGGAAGACCGCCGCAGCCTGGCCAACCTCGAGGAGATCCGGGTGACCGGCCCCGACGGCGTCCAGCGGCCGCTCCAGGAACTGGCCGACATCACCGTGGCCCGCGGCTATTCGGAGATCAACCGCCTCGGCCAGAAGCGGTCGATCTCGGTGGTGGCCGACATCGACGTGGCCAAGAGCTCGCTCACCAGCGGCCAGATCACCGGCGACATGGAGCGGCGGCTGATGCCGGGGCTGCTCGAGGAGTTTCCCCTCGTCCGGGTCCGCTGGGAGGGGCAGCGGGAGCAGACCAACGAGTCGCTCCGCAGCCTGGGGGTCGGGTTCATCGTGGCGGTGTTCGCGATGTTCGTGCTCCTGACCATGGAGTTCAAGAGCTACCTCCAACCGCTGTTGATCATCCTCGTGATCCCGTTCGGCTTCTCAGGGGCCGTCTACGGCCACGCCCTGATGGGGATGCCGCTGACCCTGTTCAGCATGTTCGGCCTGGTGGCCCTGGCGGGCGTGGTGGTCAACGACTCGATCGTCTTGATCGACTTCATCAACCACCGGGTCCGGGCCGGCCACCCGCTCCGGGAGGCCCTCCGCGAGGCCGGCTGCCTCCGGTTCCGGCCGGTGCTCCTGACGAGCATCACCACGATCGGCGGGCTGACGCCGCTGCTCCTGGAGCGGAGCTTCCAGGCCCAGTTTCTGGTGCCGATGGCCACGGCCATGGCCTTCGGGCTGGCGAGCACGACGGTGATCGTGCTCCTCCTGATCCCGGTGATGTATTCCTTCTTCGGCACCAGCGCCCGCGACGGCCACGTCGAGGAATACGCCCCCGGCTTCGGCCCCGGCACTCCGGCCGACGCCGACACCGCCGACCGCGACTGGCTCCCCGAACCGTCGCTGACCCCGTAGCGGCGGGATTGTAGGTCCGTCACGCCGTGACGGACTACCCGCCGGCCACTTGAGGCAGCCCCTCCCGCGACCCGCCGCGCCTACACCAGCCAGTGGCAGATGTCGCCGTCCTGCATCACGTATTCCTTGCCCTCGACGCGGAGCTTGCCGTGGGCTCGGATCTCCTTCTCGGTCTTGAAGGCCTCGAGGTCGGCCAGCGAGTAGATCTCGCCGCGGATGAATTTCTTCTCGAAGTCGGTATGGATCACGCCGGCCGCCTGGGGGGCGGTGGCCCCGATCGGAATCGTCCAGGCCCGCACCTCCTTCTCGCCCGCTGTAAAGTAGCTCTGCAGGCCGAGCGTCTTGTAGGCGGCCCGGGCCAGGACCGCCAGGGCCGGCTCGGCCAGCCCCGCCCCGGCCAGCATCTCGGCCCGGTCGGCCGCCTCGAGCTCGGCCAGTTCGGCCTCCAGCTTGGCACAGCCCGTCCCCCCCCCCGCCCCGGCCGCCGCCGCCTGGCCGCGGACGGCCTCCACCAGCGGGCCGGTGCCCGCCACGTCGGTCTCGTCGACGTTGGCCACGTAGAGAATCGGCTTGGCCGAGAGGAGGCCAAACTCTTTGACCGCCGCCCGCTCGGCGGCCGCCAGCTCGAGCGTTCGCAGGGGCCGGCTCTCCTGGAGGTGGGCCAGGCACTTCCGCATCACCTCGACCTTCGCCCGGGCCTCCTTGTCGGTGCTCTTGGCGGCCCGCTCGGCCCGGGGGAGCAGGTTCTCGAGGTGCTGCATGTCGGCCAGGATCAGCTCCAGCTCGATCGTCTCCATGTCGGAGACCGGATCGACCTTGCCGGCCACGTGGATCACGTCGGGATCCTCGAAGCAGCGGACCACCTGGAGGATCGCATCGACCTCGCGGATGTGGGCCAGGAACTTGTTGCCCAGCCCCTGCCCCTCGCTGGCCCCCTTCACGATCCCCGCGATGTCCACCAGCTTGAGGGCCGCCGGGATCACCTTCTTGGTGGGGATCAGGGCGGTGATCCGCTCGAGCCGGTCGTCGGGCACGCTCACCATGCCCTCGTTGGGCTCGATCGTGCAGAACGGGTAGTTGGCGCTCTGGGCCGCCTGCGACATGGTGAGGGCGTTGAACAGCGTACTCTTGCCGACATTCGGGAGGCCGACGATGCCTGCTTCCATGAAGGTGCTCCGTGCATGAACTGGAAAACCGGCATCATAATGCCTGGAGATGGGGACTGTCCCCGCCGCGGGGACTGTCCCCTTCGGCATCCAGGAAAGGGGACAGTCCCCGAAGCGGGGACAGTCCCCGAACGGGCAACCCCTCCGACTCGCGGATATCCTTGTTTCGCTGAAATGCCTGCCATGAATCCGACACCTGGCCCGCTTCCCCGCGGCTTCTTCGACCGGCCGGCCGACCGGGTGGCCCGAGACCTGCTCGGCTGCCGGTTGGCGGTCCGCGGGCCCGACGGGCGGATCGCGCGGCACGTCGTGGTCGAGACGGAGGCCTACCTCGGCGCCCACGACCTGGCCTGCCACGCCGCCCGCGGGATGACGCCCCGCAACGCCGTGATGTTCGGGCCGGCCGGGGTCTGGTACGTCTACCTCTGCTACGGGCTCCACTGGATGCTCAATGTGGTCACCGGTCCGGAGGGGGTGCCGGCCGCGGTGTTGATCCGGGGCCTGGCCGGCCAGGTCGGCCCCGGCCGGCTGACCCGGGCCCTGGGGATCGACCGGCGGCACGACGGCCGGCCGGCGGCCCGCAAAACCGGGCTCTGGTTCGAGCCGGGGCCGGCCGTGCCGCCCCGGCTGGTGGCCCGCACCCCCCGCATCGGTGTGGGCTACGCCGGAGCCTGGGCCGCGAAGCCCTTGCGGTTCGTCGTCGAACCGGAAACACTGCCTACGATTCAGGGTGTCGGGCCGCCGGTCCGACGCCGGCCGCGGAGAAGGTGATCATGGGCGCGAAGCGGACGGTGGGCAACTGGGCGATGGGCACGCTGGCGGCGGCGGCCCTGACAGGAGTCGTGACGATGGCAGACGAGGCGGCGGCGCCCAAGCGGTCCAAGGCCACGCTCGCCGGCGGCTGCTTCTGGTGCACCGAGGCGGTCTACGCTCAGCTCAAGGGCGTCGAGCGGGTGACCAGCGGCTACCTGGGCGGCCAGGTGCCCAACCCCACCTACAAGGATGTCTGCACGGGTCTCACGGGCCATGCCGAGGCGGTGGAGATCGAGTATGACCCGGCAGTGGTGTCGTTCGAGAAGCTGCTCGAGGTGTTCTTCGCCACCCACGACCCGACCACCAAGAACCGCCAGGGGGCCGACGTGGGCACCCAGTATCGCTCGGGCATCTTCTACCACGACGACGACCAGAAGCGGATCGCCGAGGAGGTGATCCGCCGGCTCGACGCGGCCAAAGTCTTCCGCGCGAAGATCGTCACGGAGGTGACCCAGGCCACCACCTTTTATCCGGCCGAGGACTACCACCAGGACTACTTCGCCAACAACCCCGGCCAGGGCTACTGCCGCGCCGTGGTGGCCCCCAAGGTTGACAAGGTCCGCAAGGTGTTCAAGGATCTCCTCAAGCAGTAGCGGCCCCCGGGGACAGGAAAGGGGACAGTCCCCGAGGCGGGGACAGTCCCCTGCCATCACGCGTCGGCGTACCGCGCCACCAGCTCGCCGGCCTCGACCGGGGTGCCGGGGCTGACGAGCACCTCGGCCAGGGTGCCGTCCCGCTCGGCGTAGACGGTGGTCTCCATCTTCATGGCCTCGAGGCTGAGCAGCTTCTGGCCGCGGCTCACCTTGTCGCCCGCCCGGACGGCCACCGTGACCACCAGGCCCGGCATCGGGGCGGGCACCTCGCGGGTGTCGCCCGGCGTGGCCTTGGGCCGCCGCTGGACCTGCTGCTCGAGCGACCGGTCGGCGATCGACACGCTGCGGGGCTGGCCGTTGAGCTCGAAGAACACCGTCCGGGTGCCGTCGGCATGGGCCTCGCCCACGGTCAACAGGCGGATCACGAGCGTCTTGCCCGGCTCGATCTCGACGGCCAGCTCCTCGCCCGGCTTGGGCCCCTCCAGGAAGGCGGGCGTGGGAAGGACGGCCAGATTGCCATAGGCCGCCACCTGGCGGGCGAACTCCTGAAACACCCGCGGGTAGAGGAGCCAGGAGAGGACCTCGCGGGGTGATGCCATGCGGCCCAGGATCTCCCCGACGGTCTTGGCCGCGGCGGCGAAGTCGGCCGGCGGCAGCGACTCACCCGGCCGGCCGGTCACGAGCGCGCCGTTCTTGACCACCCGCTTGACCACCGCCGGCGGAAAGCCTCCCGGCGGCTGCCCCATCCGCCCGGCCAAGAGGTCGATCGCCGACTCGGGAAAGGCGATCTCCCGGGAGGCGTCTGTCAGATCGCTTGCCTCCAGGCCGTTGGTCACGAGCAGCAATGCCAGGTCGCCCACGGCCTTGCTGGTGGGGGTCACCTTGACGATGTCGCCGAGCACCCGATTCACGTCGGCGTAGGCCCGGCAGACATCCTCCCAGCGGTCGCCCAGGCCGAGCGCCTTGGCCTGCTCGAGGAGGTTCGTGAACTGCCCGCCCGGCATCTCGTGGAGGTAGAGATCGGCGTCGGGCGCCTTCATCCCGCACTCGAACGGCGTGTAGTGGTCGCGGACCGCCCCCCAGTAGTGGGCCAGCCGCCGCAGGGCGTCGCTGTCGAGGCCGGTGTCGAGCGGCGTGTGGCGGACGGTGTCGACCAGGGCGTTGAGGTTGGGCTGGCTCGTCAGGCCGGCGAAGGGGGCGAAGGCGGCGTCGACCACGCTGGCCCCGTTGCGAGCCGCCTCGAGCAGGCTCGCCAGCTGGCCGCCGGCGGTGTCGTGGGTGTGGAAGTGGATCGGGATGCCGATTTCAGCACGCAGGGACGCCACGAGTTTGCCGGCGGCGAAGGGCTTGCAGAGGCCCGCCATGTCCTTGATGGCCAGCATCTGGGCCCCCAGCTTCTCGAGCTCCTTGGCGAGCCCAACGTAGTAGGCCAGCGAATACTTGGTGCGGGCCGGGTCGAGCACGTCGCCGGTGTAGCAGATGGCCGCCTGGCAGATCGCCCCGGTCTCCCGCACCGCCTCGATGGCCACCCGCATGTTGGGCACCCAGTTGAGTGGGTCGAACACCCGGAAAACGTCGATCCCGGCGGCCGCCGACTCCTTCACGAAGGCCTCGACGACGTTGTCGGGATAGTTCGTGTAGCCGACGGCATTGCTGGCCCGCAGCAGCATCTGGAAGAGGACGTTGGGAATCCGCTCCCGCAGGAGCGTGAGCCGCTCCCAGGGGCACTCCTTGAGGAACCGCATCGCGGTGTCGAAGGTGGCCCCGCCCCACATCTCGAGCGAAAAGAGGCCGCCCGCCAGCTGGGCGTAGGCATCGGCCACGGCCAGCATGTCGTAGCTCCGCATCCGCGTGGCCAGGAGCGATTGGTGGGCGTCCCGCATCGTGGTGTCGGTCACCAGGAGCCCCTTCTGGTCCCGCACCCAGGCGGCGAACTTCTCGGGGCCGAGCTCGCGGAGCCGGTTTCGGGTGCCGGCCGGCGGCGGGGCCAGCGGGTCGTGGTCAGGCAGGGGGGCGGGCTCCCGGCGGGCGATGGCCGGGCGGCCCTTGATCAGCGGGTTGCCGTTGACGATCACGTCGCCGAGATACTCGAGCAGCTTCGTGGCCCGGTCCCGGCGGACGGGGAAATCGAACAGCGCGGGCGTCTCGTCGATGAACCGGGTCGTGCACTTGCCGGCCAGGAAGTCGGGATGGGTGACCAGGTTGACGAGGAACGGAATGTTCGTCTTCACGCCCCGGACCCGGAATTCCTGGAGGCACCGCTCGACGTGGCTGGCCGCTTCCTCGAGCGACAGCCCGCGGGCGGTCACCTTGACCAGGAGCGAGTCGAAGTAGGGCGTGACCACCGCCCCGGAGAAGGCGCTGCCGGCATCGAGGCGGATGCCGAGGCCGCTGGCCGAGCGGTAGGCGGTGATCCGGCCGTAGTCGGGCAGGAACCGGTTTTCGGGATCCTCCGTGGTCACCCGGCACTGGATGGCGGTGCCCATCATGCGGATCGTCGCCTGGTCGGGCAGGCCGATCTGGGGATCGGAGAGCCGCCAGCCCTCGGCCACCCGGAGCTGCCGGCGGACGATGTCGATCCCAGTGACCTCCTCGGTGACGGTGTGTTCCACCTGGATCCGGGGATTGACCTCGATGAAGTAAAACCGGCCCGTGTCGGCATCGACCAAAAACTCGACGGTGCCGGCGTTCTCGTAGCGGGCGGTGCGGCCGATCGCCAGCGCCGCGGCGCAGATCGCCTCCCGCATGGCGGGCTCGAGGTTCGGGGCCGGGGCCACCTCGACCACCTTCTGGTGCCGCCGCTGCACCGAGCAGTCTCGCTCGAAGAGGTGCACGAGGTTGCCGTGCAGGTCGCCGAGCAGCTGGACCTCGATGTGCCGGGCCCGCTTGATGAACTTCTCGACGAACACGCTGGCCGAGCCGAAGGCCGTCTTGCTCTCCCGCTGGGCGCTCTCCAGGGCCACGGCCAGCTCCTCCTCGCCGTGGACCACCCGCATCCCCCGGCCGCCGCCTCCGTGGGCGGCTTTGAGGATCACGGGGTAGCCGAGGTCGCGGGCGATTCGCTTGGCGTCGGCCAGGCTCGTGAGCGGCTCGGCGCTGCCGGCCAGGATCGGCACGCCCGCCCGGCCGGCCAGCTCGCGAGCCGAGGTCTTGTCGCCGAGGGTGCGGAGCAGTTCCTCGCGGGGGCCCACGAAGGTGATCCCGGCGGCGGCGCAGGCCGCGGCGAAGTCGGGATTTTCCGAGAGGAAGCCGTAGCCGGGATGGATCGCGTCCACGCCCCGGTCCTTGGCCAGGGCCACGATTCCCGGGATGTCGAGATACGACCGCAGCGGCTCGCCGGGCCGGCCCACGAGGTAGGCCTCGTCGGCCTTGAAGCGGTGCAGCGCGTAGCGGTCTTCGTGGGCGTAGATCGCCACGGTGCGGATGCCCAGCTCGTGGGCGGAACGGAAGACGCGGGTCGCGATCTCGCTGCGGTTGGCGACGAGGAGCTTGGTGATCGGACGCATGGCCTGCCTGCCGACGGGACGAGGTGGATTCGGGCCGCTCAATGTACCGGGAGTGCCGCGGGCGTTCAGGAGCACCGGCAGAAAGGGGACCAGGAAAGGGGACAGTCCCCGCGGCGGGGACAGTCCCCGGTGGGTGGA
>CAYRNG010000081.1:0-2646 GCA_964425395.1 uncultured Candidatus Kuenenia sp.
CCTGGGCGGGGCGGGCGGAGGCGGGCCGGCCGCTCGCGATCACGGCCGTGGACTCCGCCCGCAAGCTCGGCGCCAAGATCCTCGTGGCCGGCGGGGGCCGGTGCAACGTGACCCACGAACAGGTCGCCGAGGCCGACTACGCCGGGAGCACGCCGCCGGCAATTCGCAAGGTGCTCCGCCGATTCACGGTCGCAGATACGATTCGGTTCTTCGAGGCCGCGGGCGTGGAACTCAAGACCGAAGACACGGGGAAACTCTTTCCCACGAGCGACTCGGCGCGGACGGTGCTCGACGCGCTCGTCCGCGAGGCGAGCCGGGCCGGCACGCGGCTCGTGCATCCGGCCAAGGTCACGGCCCTCGCGAGGGATGGCGACGGCTTCCGGGCCGCCAGCGAGGCCGGCGAGCTGCGGGCCCGTCGTGTGATCCTCTGCACCGGTGGCAAGTCGCTGCCCAAGAGCGGCTCCGACGGCACGGGGCTCGTGCTCGCTCAGAGCCTCGGTCACTCGCTCACCAGCCCGATCGTGCCGGCCCTCGTGCCGCTCGTGCTGCCGGCCGGCCACTGGATCACGACCCTCTCGGGCCTCACCCTGCCCGCGGAGGTCGTGCTCAAGGCGGCGCACGGCAAAAAACTCTTCGCCACCACCGGCAGCACGCTCTGCACCCATGTCGGCCTCTCGGGCCCGGCGATCCTCGATGCGAGCCGCCACTGGCTCATCGGCCGGGCCACCGATCCGGCGGTCACGCTCCAGCTCAACTGGCTGCCGGGCGAAAACCCGGAGTCGCTCGACCGCCGGCTCGTGGAAGCGCAGCGGCGGGGGGCCCTGGCCCTGCTCCGCGAGCGGCTGCCCGAGCGGCTCGCCCGCACCCTCTGCGAAGAGGCCCAAGCGGCCCCGACGGGCGACCTGGCCCGCGAGGCCCGCCGCCGGCTGGCCGGCCTGGTCACCGCCACGCCGCTCGAGATCACGGGCGACCGCGGGTTCACGGTGGCCGAGGCGACCGCCGGGGGCGTGCCGCTTTCGGAGGTCCGGCTCGACTCGCTCGAGAGCCGCGTCTGCCCGGGGCTGTTCCTGGCCGGCGAGGTGCTCGACGTGGACGGCCGAATCGGCGGCTTCAACTTTCAGTGGGCCTGGGCCAGCGGCTTCGTGGCGGGCTCCGCCGCCGCCCGGGCCGCCGGCGAGCCGGCATCACCGGCCATGAGCTCGTAGCGAAACGCTCCCTCCCGCAGGTCGAGCGTCTGGAGGGCCGGCGCCGGCTCGGCCACGGCCGGCAGCGGCACCTCGGGCAGAAGCTTCGCGACAGCCGCGACCACGTCCGCGACGGCAATGTCGTTCATCGCGGCCACGCCCCGGGGCCAGGCGGCCGGCAGGTTGGCGGCAGCCGAGCGACGGCGGCGAATCCGCGGCGGCGTGACCCGGGCCGAGCGGACGACGACCGCCCGGGCGGTCCAGGGCGACCACTGATTGGGATCGGTGGGCCCGAACAGCACCGTCACCGGCACGCCATGCGAGGCCGCCAAATGCATGAGACCCGTGTCGATGCCGACGCATGTGTCCATGGCGGCCACGAGCACGCCGGCTTCCCGGAGGGAGAGTAGCTCTGAGAAGTCGTGCACGTGGCAGGCCACCGCGGCCTCCAGGCTGGCCCGCAGCTCGTCGTGCACGGCCAGGTCGTCGATCCCGCCACAGAGCACGACCTCGGCGCGGCGGTCGCGCACGAGCCACGCGACCAGGGCGGCCCAGCGACCGACCGGCCAGCACCGATCTCGAGACGTGCTGCAGGGGGCCAGGAAGACCCGCGGCCGGCCGGCCGGCAGCCGCTCGAGGAGCGGGGCCACGCAGGCCCGGGCGGCAAGACTCGACCAGTTTTCGCCGCGGCCGTCGTCGAGCGGGAGCCCATCGGCCCGGAGGAGATCGAGATAGCGGGCAGCCTGGTGCCGGCCGGGAGTCGGCCTGACCACCCGGGTGGAGAGCCACCGGCCATCGCCGGCCAGGCCGATCCGCCGGGGGATGCCTGCCCACCAGGCCAGGGCCGCGGCCGAGAGCGACCGCTTGAGCAGGTAGGCCCGGGTGTAGTTGCGGTCGGCCAGCCAGGCCGCCTGCCGGCCAAGTGCCAGGAGATTTTGCAGCAGTCCGCGGCGGCCGGCCGGCCGCTGCCAGGCGACCAGCTCGTCCACATACGGGCAGTCGGCCAGCACCTCGCGGGCGGCCCCCTCCACGCAGACCTCGATCCGGGCGGCCGGAAAGGCCCGGCGAAGGTTTCGCAGGAAGGGGATCGCAAGCACCGTGTCGCCGATGTAGCGGGTGCAGACCACGAGGATCCGCTCCTGCCCCCGTTCCTGCTTGAGCCGCTGGTCGCTGCCGGTCGTCATTGGGCTCACCTCGCGAAGCCGACGAAGAAGCTGAACAGCTGCTCGGTGTCGAACGGCGCCGCCACCACCGGGAAGGCGAAGTCGAGCGCGATCGGGGCCGGGCCCATCGCCGGCAGCGTGATCCGCACGCCGAAGCCGGGCGCCACGCGGAAGTTGTTGATCGAGACATTTTGCTCGACCGTACCGAAGTCGGTGAACACCACGCCCCGGAGGGTGTCGTCGGCCGTGATCGGGAACAGGTATTCGACCGTGTTGAGCCATTGGAACGGACCGCCGAT
>CAYRNG010000082.1:0-6843 GCA_964425395.1 uncultured Candidatus Kuenenia sp.
CCGAGGCCGAGGCGGCCCGGCTCCAGGCCACGGGGCTCGCCGGCCACGCCACGCCCCGCGACCTGATCGTGTTCGGAGCCGACGGGCCGATCGACAACCCGCTCCGCTGGCCCGACGAGTGCGTCCGCCACAAACTGCTCGACCTGGTGGGTGATTTGGCCCTCGTCGGCCGGCCGCTCCATGCCCACGTGCGGGCCTGCCGCAGCGGCCACCGGCTCAATGCGGCCCTCGCCGCCCGGCTCCGGGCCGTCACCGGGAGGCGGGCCTCGGCCTGACGAGCGCATGAACTCGATGGACCAGCTGCCGCCCGACGCCGACCCGGCCGCCGATCTGGCCGCCGATCTGGGCACGCTCCCCCTGGCCGGGCGTCCCCCCGAGGTGCACCCCACGGCGATCGTCGATCCCGCCGCCCGGCTGGCCCCCGACGTGCGGATCGGCCCGCAGTGCATCGTCTCGGCCGGGGCGGAGATCGGCCGCGGCACCGTGCTCGAGAACCACGTCACCCTGATGGGCCGGGTCACGATCGGGGCCCGCAACCGAATTTTCCCCAACTGCGTGATCGGCGGCGAGCCGCAGGACGTCAGCTACCGCGGCTCCCCCACCCGGGTCGAGATCGGCGACGACAACGTGATCCGCGAGGGGGTGACCATCAACCGCGGCAGCGAGAAGGAGGACGGGCTGACCACGATCGGCAGCGGCAACTTCCTGATGGCCGCCTGTCACGTCGCCCACGACTGCCGGATCGGCGACCAGGTCACGATCGCCAACGGCACCCTGCTCGGCGGCCACGTCCGGATCCACTCCCGGGCTTCGCTCTCCGGGGCGGTGGCGGTGCACCACTGGGCCACGATCGGCGGCTGGTCGTTCGTGGCCGGGCTCTCGCGGGTGCTCCATGATGTGCCCCCCTTCATGCTCTGCGAGGGGGCCCCGGCCCGGCCGCGGTGCATCAACGTGGTGGCCCTCAAGCGGGGCGGCTTCGAGAAGCAGACGATCGAGGCGATCGCCGAGGCCCATCGGCTCTTGTACCGCGGCAAGGTGGGGCTCGAGCCGGCCCGCGAGATCCTCCGCACCCAGGGCATGCTGCCGCCCGCCGTGGAGGAGCTGCTCGCATTTCTGGCCAGGCAGCAGGAGGGCCGGCACGGCCGGGCCCGCGAACGAAGGAGGGCGGCATGAGCGGCGGCAGGCGAACGAGGATGGCGGTGATCGGCTGCGGCCACCTGGGCACGATCCATGCCCGGCTGTTGGCGGCCCGCGAGGATGTCGAGCTCGTGGCGGTGGTCGATCCGGCGTCCGACTCCCGGCAGCGGGTGGCCGAGGCCCACGGCTGCCGGCCGCTGGCCGAGCCGACGGAGCTCGTCGGGCTGGTGGAGGCGGCGGTGGTGGCGGCCCCCACGGGGCTGCATGCCGCGGTGGCTCTGCCGCTGCTCGAGGCGGGGATCGATCTGCTGATTGAAAAGCCGCTGGCGGTGAGCGTGGAAGACGCTCGGGCGATCACGATCGCGGCCCGCCGGCTGGGCCGGGTGGTGTCGGTGGGCCACGTGGAGCGGTTCAATGCCGCCTGGCGAAGTGCCGCCGCCCGGGCCGGCGAGGTGAGCCTCGTCGAAGCCCGCCGGCTGACGCCTTTCACCTTCCGCTCGCTCGACGTGGGCGTGGTCCATGACCTGATGATCCACGACATTGATCTGGTGCTCTCGCTCGACCCCGGCCGGCTGGAAGAGGTCGAGGCCCGGGGGCTGGTGGCGGCCGGCGGCCACGAAGATGCCGTCCGGGCCCGGCTCACCTTCCGCTCGGGGCTCGTCGCCGACCTGACCGCCTCGCGGATCAGCCCGCAGGCCGAGCGGACGGTGTCGATGTGGGCCGCCGGCGGGATCGTCTCCTGCGACCTGACGGCCAAGACGGTCTGCGTGGTCGCCCCGTCGGAGCCCGTCCGCAGCGGCACGTTCGTCGCCGCGGCCGTGCCGCCGGCCGAGCGGGCGGGCCTCAAGGACCGGTTCTTCGCCGACATCCTCCCGCTCGAGACGCTCACCGTGCCCGATGCGAATGCGATCGCCGCCGAGCACGACGACCTCCTGACGGCCGTCCGCACCGGGGCCGGGCCACTGGTGCCGGCTACGGCCGGGGCCGCCGCCGTCGAGGTGGCCGCCCGAGTGCTCGAGGCCCTCGAGACCACCCGGCTGGGCGGCGGCCGGCCCGCGAGCCGCCCCCGAGCCGTCACAGTTCCCCTGTTTCCGCGCCGGAAAACCGCTTGAATCGATCAGGTTTGCCCAGATTCCACCGCCCGGCCGGGAGTGGCTCGGGGTCGCGAACCGATCGAACCGATACCAGATGAGGTCTCGAGGAACAGCCATGCTACGCCGCCTCTTCCCCGCCCTGTTCCGCACGCTGCCTGCCATCGCCTGGGGCCTTGCCCTGGCGGTGCCGGCCGCCGGCTGGGATTTCGACGACGCTGCAGTCGAGAGCTTCGGCGCCTGGGCGACGTTCAGCGAGTCGACGGCTTGGGATCCGTTTCCGGCCGAAGACATGCTCTTGGCCTGGGAGCCAACCGGCGGCGTGGCCGGGCCGGTCGAGCCGCCGGCGGTCGCCTTCGAGGGCTTTGGGCTAGCAGGCTTTCAGGGGTCCGGATCGGTCAAGGCGGCGCTTCGCCGCTGTCGGTCGAGCATGCGAAAGGAGTCGGACAAGGCTGTCGAGTTTCGCGGAATCGACGTCCGCGGGCCGGGGCGGGGGCAGGCGGGGCCGGGGCCGCTGGCCGCGGAGCTTCGCAGCCGGATCGACAAGATCGACATCTCGGCCGGGATGGCGGCCAATCCCGAACGGATCGAGGAAGGGCCGTCTCGCTGGACCGGCCGGATCGGCCTCACCAACGACCGGGAGACGGGCAGCGAATCCATTGAGGTGCGGACGATGCTCGCCCCCAGCGACGAGCGGAGCATCGTGGGCGTGACGGTCGGGCCGCGGGTGGAGCGGCATCTCCGCCGGGGGCTGACCGTGTTCGTGGACGGTCAGGCCGAGGCCCGCGCCTTCCGGGCGGCCGACACCGGCTGGTGGGGCCTGCCGGGCACCACCGACAGCAGCCTGGCGATGCTCGGCGTCACCGCCCGCACCGGCATCATGCGCTGAGTGTAGGTCGGTCACGCCGTGACAGACTTTCCCGCCCCGCCGCCGATCGCCGCTTCGAATAGCCCGTGCCGGCGGCCCGGGCCTACAAGCCGTCCCCGCAGGGGACTGTCCCCTTTCCTTTCCGCAGGGGACTGTCCCCTTTCCTTTTCGCCGCCTCGCTCAGGCGAGGTCGCGGTGCTGGAACAGCACCAGCGCCACCAGGATCGTCACCGCCGCGTAGAGGGCCGCGTAGAGGGCTGCCCAGCCGAGGTAGTCCCAGGGGATCGGCACGCCCCCCACCACGGCCGCCTCGACCGTGAAGTGGTCGAGCACCGGCAGGAGCGTGGCGAACAGCCGGCCGGTGAATCGCACGATCGCAAACTTCCCCACGCCCGACTGCACGATCAGCGGCACGAGGTGGCCCAGGGAGTAGACCGTAAAGCAGACGATCAGGTTGGCCACCGTGCCCAGCCGGGTGGAGACCGCCAGGGCAATCCCCGCCATCACGACCGTCTCCAGGAAGGAGAGGGCCAGCCCCGGCACGACCGTGATCATCTCGTCGGCGCAGTCCCACCAGACCGGATCGACCTTGGCCCCCTCGCGGGCGTCGCAGACCACCTTGAAGTTGGTCATCGCCAGGAGCACGCCGCCGAGCACCAGGAAGACGAGCAGGCTCACGAGCACCAGCCCCGCGAACTTGCCGAGCACGAACTGCCAGCGGGTGAGCGGCTTGGAGAGCACTGTCAGGGCGGTCCGCCCCTCGATCTCTTCCGAGACCGCCACGCCCGCCGTCCAACTGACGACCAACAGGGCGAGCACCTTGATCAGCGTCAGTCCGCTGTCCTTGTACATCTTCACGTCTTCGCCGAACGTGTTGTAGGGAATCACCACGAAGCTCACGATCAGGGCGATTCCCGCCACGATCACCACGGCGAACAGCGGCTGGCCGATCGCCTCCTTGGTGGTGGCTGCGGCGATGGCGGCGACCTTGCCGCAGGCCAGCCGGAAGAGGGCGTAGGCGGCCACGATCCCTCCCAGCACGACCACCGCCCAGGGAAGGATCGCCGCCTGGGGATGCTCCGGCACCAGCTGCCAGCGGACCTCGAGCCGGGCCGGCTCGGCCGCCTCGCTCGTGGCCTCGAGTTTGGCCTTCGCCCCCAGGAAGGGATTGGTGGCCCCCTCGCCCCGCTCCCAGCTCCAGGGCGTGCCGGCCGCCAGCACGACATCGGGCTCCTTGACGAGCGCGAAGCCCTCCACCGGCTGCTGGGTGCGAACCACCAGCGGCTGGTCGCTGACAAGCTCGATCCGGGCGAGCTCCTGGGGCCGCAGCGGCAGCGGAATCGGCTGCAGGGCAGCCTTGGGCTCGACGGAGACGACCTCGCGGAAGTCGTTGGCCGACGTGAACCGCCCCAGCGAGCGGGCGAACTGAGCCAGCGGTGCCGATTCGGCCAGCCGGAAGTCGGGGGGCAGCGGCACGCCGATCAGCGGCGTGAAGGCCACCGCCACGGCTGAGAAGGCCACCAGCAGCCAGGCCAGCGGTCCGAGAAAGCCGTCGCCGAGGGCCGCGCGGGCCTCGGCGGCCAGCCGCGGGGCGACGAGCCGGGTGAGGCTCCAGGCGGCAATCGCCGCGAGGAGGACAAGCAAGGCCGCGACCCCGAGCATCCAGACCGGGGGCAGAGGGATCAGCCAGCGATTGGCATCGGCGAAGAGCGGGGTCATGAGGGGCTCCAGGGACCGTCCTAGTATGCCCCGGCTGTTTCCGAGCGGGAAGCGCGGCGTCGACTGGCCGGCGGGATACAACCCCGCCGCTACGAGGCGGCCGGTTCGGCGGAACGACGCCGCGGGTCAACCCGCCGGCGGGCCGGCCAGGACGGTGGCCGAGGGGGCGTCGAGCGGCCAGGTGGCCAGGACCCGCTCGACGTCGGCGAGCGTCACCGCCTCGACGCGGGCGAGCGTGTCGGCCACGGGACGGTAGCGGCGGGCGTGCGACCACTCGAGACCGACGTCGAACAGCCGCCGGCGGGGCCGCTCGCCGGCCAAGACCACCCGGCTGGCCAGCTTGTTGCGGGCCCGGCCGAACTCCTCCGGCGAGACGCCCGCCCCTGCCGCCTCCCGGTAGATGGCGAGGATCCGCTCCCAGAGCTCGTCGGCGTCGGCCGGCTCGCAGGAGAGCTGCGTGATGAACAGGCCCGCGTCGAGGAAGTCGTGGTGGCCGAGCGTGGCCTGCTCGGCCAGGCCCGGATCGACGAGCGACCAGTAGAGCCGGCTGCCCGAGCCGTCGCCGAGCACCGTCGCGGCCACCGCGGCCGCCCAGCGGTCGGGATCCTCCTCGTCCGGCCCGGCCGTCATCCGCACGCCGTAGGCGAGCGTGGCCGCCGGCCGCTCGATCCGGCTCGAGCAGGGTTCGGCCGCCACCCGCACCGGCCCGCGGAGGTCGCGGGGAGGCTCGGCCACCGGCTCCCAGTCGCCGCAGGCCCGGCGGGCCGACTCGACGAGGCCGGGAAAATCGACGGCCCCGCTGGCCGCCAGCACGATCCTGCCCGGAGCGTAGCGGCGGCGGTGGTAGTCCCGCATCGCCTCGGCCGAGAGCCCCTCGATCGAGGCCACGCTGCCGAGCACGCTGCCCGCCAGCGGATGGCCGCCGAAGAAGGCCGCCCGGCAGCGGTCGTCGGCGCCGAAGGGGGGCTGGTCGTCGTACATCCGGATCTCTTCGAGGATCACCTGCTTCTCGGTGGCGAAGTCGTCGTCCCGCAGCTCGGGCCGCATCATCCGGGCGAGCAGCTCGACCACCGCGGGCTGATGCCGGGGCAGCACGGAGGCGTAGTAGACGGTGTCTTCCTCGCTCGTGAAGGCGTTGGCCGCCGCCCCGAGCCGGTCGAAGCTGCAGTTGATCTCCTCGGCCGAGAGCCCGGGCGGGCCCTTGAAGACCATGTGCTCGAGGAAGTGGCTCACCCCCTCGATCCCGGGCCGCTCGTCGCGGGCCCCGGTGGCCACGAAGCAGCCGATGCTCGTGGAGACGGCCGAGTCGCTCGTCTCGGCGACCACGTCGAGCCCGTTGGGCAGCCGTTCATGCAGGAAGGGCACCGGGCACCTCCAGGGGTTCGCGGCCCAGCGACACGACCGACAGGTCGCGGGGGGGACGGTCGGCCAGCCAGGCCTCGATCGCGGGCACGTCGAGCCGCTCGTAGCGGTCCAGCTCCTCGGCGATCGTGCGGACCCGGCCGAGGTGATACCACTGCCGGGCCATCCCGCCGGCCCGGGCGGCGGTCGATTCCTGCTGCATCACGAGCCCCGCGGTCACCCGGGCCTTGACCCGCTCGAGCTCGTCGGCGTCGATCGAGCCGGGCAGCCGGTCGATCTCGGCCAGGATCACGTCGAGCGTCTCCTGGGCCCGGGCGGCGGTGGTGCCGGCGTGGCAGACGCCGGCGGCGAAGTCGCGGTGAGTCTGGTAGCCGGCCGACACGCCGTAGCAGAGCCCGCGGCGTTCGCGGACCTCGGTGAACAGCCGCGAGCTCGTGCCCCCGCCGAGGATCGAGAGCATGGCGCCGGCGATCACCGAGTCGTCGTCGCGGTAGGGGGGCAGCGACCAGGCCAGGGCCACGTGGGTCTGCTGCGAGTCGTGGGGCACGTGCTGCACGAACGGCCCCCGCGGACCCAGGGCCACCGGCTCGGCCGCCGGCCCCTGCCCGTCGCCGAGCTCGGCGGGGGGGCGGGCCCGGAAGGCGGCCCCGTCGATCCGGCCGGCGG
>CAYRNG010000083.1:0-1525 GCA_964425395.1 uncultured Candidatus Kuenenia sp.
GCGAAGAGATCGGCCACGGCCCCGATCCGGCGGATGTTCTCGGCCCGGTCCGCCGCGGCGAAACCGAGGCCGAAGCGGGCGGCGGCCGCCTCGCCGTAGCGGTCGCGGAGCAGGGCCGGGGCGGCGTTGAGCCCGAGCCTGACATTGTCGCCGTCGAGCACGAAGCTGCGGCAGCCGCGGGCGTGGAGCAGCCGGTCCACGGCGTTGGCCAGCGTGCTCTTGCCGCAGCCCGAGAGCCCGGTGAACCAGAGCACGCAGCCGGCGTGCCCTGCGGACCGTTCCCGATCCCCCCGGCTCACCGCATGGTCGTGCCAGCGAACATCCACCAGCTCGCCCGCCTTTCCGGCTTCGGTCATCGTCGCTCCTTGTGTTCGGGCCGCCGCTCACCAGGCGTCAAGCCGGACCTCGAAATCGAGCCGCTCCGGGTCGCCGTCGGCCGCCCGGTCGCGGCGGGTCACCCTCAACCGCACCACGTCGCCGGGCCCGCGGCCGGCAACCCGCTCGGTCAGCCCGTCGAAGTCTACGATCGGCACGCCGTCGATCGCGACCACCACATCCCCGGGCCGGACCCCCGCCTGGTCGGCCGCCGAGCCGGGCTCCACGGTCTGGATCTCGCAGGGGCCGCCGAAGGCCAGTGCGCCGACGCCGAGTTTGCCGCCCTGGCGGACGTCGACTTGGGTCTCGGGAAGCTTGGCGACCAAAGCCGCGATCGCCTCCTCACCCAGGCCCGTACCGAAGAGTTCCAGCCGCCCGAGGCCGCGGAGCCGGCCGATCACCGCCAGGGCCGGCTCGTCGAGCCGCACGCCGTGGAACGACACGCCCTCGAGCCGCGCAAGCCGCGGGAGCTCACGAAGGTCGGTGCTCGTCCCCTTCCAGTCCCGGCCGAGTTCCACCTCGATGGCTCCCTGGGCCGCCACCGGCAGCTCCCGCACGACGGCGCCGAGCGACTCGAGCCGCGCCCGGGCCGCCGCCGCCATGCCCAGCACGTGAAAGTCGAGGGCGGCGGCGGCCAGCCGAGCGGCCGCGGCATCCCCCGCCTCGGCACAGCGTTCAAGGGCCGCCTCGGCTGCCTCGGCCAGCGTGTCGTCGGCCAGCATCTCGCGGAGGATCTCGACTCCCCTGCTGGCCACCTCCAGGTCGCCGCCTTGGATGGCCGTGGCCAGCGGGTCCACCGCCGGCAGGCCGGCGGCCAACAAGCTCTTCGAGGCCGACTCCCGCCGGGCAAACTGTGGATCGGCCAGTTGGCCGATCCACTCGGCTAGTTCGGATTCGCTGGGGGCAGCCCCCGAGACGGTCGCCAAGCTCCAGGCGACCGCCACCACCGCCAGCGCCACACCTGCTTGGATCACCCGTTTCACGCACGCCTCCGACGATTCTGCCGACTATACCAGCGGCCATCCTCGGGGCCGGCCGCGGGATACACTTTCAAGACGTTCCTTCGAAGCCGCCCCGCTGCGGTCTCCAACGCCCGGCTTTTTCCCATGTCGCTCCACCTGGCCCCGCCCCCCCGCAGCACGCCCCCCCT
>CAYRNG010000084.1:0-7288 GCA_964425395.1 uncultured Candidatus Kuenenia sp.
ACCAGTTCGCCTGTCTCCAGGAACATGCCGCCGAGCGCGGCAGCATCACCGGCGTTGAACGACTTGACGGTGTCTTCCGACTCCCGCAGGACGGCCGCCTCGAGGGCTGAAGGAGCGGCCACGTCCTGGGCCCGGGCGGGCCGGCTGGTGACGGCTGCGAGGAGCAGGGCCGCGGCCACCGGCAGGCGGGGGAACACGGAAAGCAGATTGGGCATGACAGAAAGTCCTGGCGTTAGTCCTGGCGTTCGAGCACGATTCCCCGGCGGAACTCCCGCCTTGGCAGTTTCAGCTCTGGTTGTAGAGCAGCCTACAACGGCGCCTATGCAAATTCCGTAAAAATGAAATCTTGGCGGTAGCGTTTCTGGCAATACTGAAAGGGGCTGGCCGTTTCGGAAACGTGCCGGCATCCTGCCGCCCATCCCGCCGTCCCCCCCGTGCCCTGAGGAAACCTCGCTCATGACCCGCTCGCTGGGCAACATCATCGCCGACTCCCTTTCCGTGTCCCTGGGCTACGGTGAGCGGCTGCTGACCGGTCTGGCGGCCGACCGGTTCGCCCGGTTCGCATCCCCCGGAGGCGTGGTCGTCGCCTCGAACCACCCCGCCTTCATCTACGGCCACCTCTCGCTCTACGCCCCCAAGGTGCTCCTCCAGATCGGTCATCCCGCCCCTCCGGTGCCCGAGCACTTCGACGTGGTGTTCTCCAAAGACGCCGTTTGCCGCGACGATGCCGACGGCGACCTCTATCCCACCATGGACGAGGTGCTGGCCTTCTATCGGGAGGGCTACCGGATGGTAACGGGAGCCTTGCGGAGCACGCCGAACGCCACCTTCGAGCAGCCCAACCCCGCGGCGGGCCGGATGCGGGAACTGTTTCCCACGATCGGCTCGGTGCAGACGTTCTACTGCGGGGGGCACATGATGATGCACCTCGGTCAGGCGAGCGCCTGGCGGCGGATGGAGGGGCTGCCCGCCGCGTGAGTGGCTTCGATCCGCGGACGGCTACGCCCGTGGGGGCGGAGATCGATCTTGCGGGGTTTCATCCGCGTCGGTGGGCGAGCCGTCGCGGAAGCTCCGCAGCATCATCCCCATGCCGGCGGCGATCATGCCGAGCATCAAGAGAAGATTGCTCGTCTTCATTTGCATCAAGAACTGGATCCGGCTGAGGATCTCGATCACGATGATCGCCAGACCGGCATAGAACAGTGCCCAGCCCCACTTGAGCCGGGCGTCGTAGAACAGCATCACGAGGCCGATGAAGATCGGCGCGAAGATCACGCCAGTGCTGGCCGCCGGCATCACGCCGCCGAACACCCCGCGATTGAAGGCCCCGGAGAAGAAGCCGACGTCGCGGGTGACGACGTGGACGTTGCTGAGGAAAAACCACAAGCCGGCACCGGCCAGGACCAGCCCCGTGAAGAACAGCCAGGTGCCCCCGGGCGTGCCCCCCGCCCCGCGGACGAGATCCTCGTGGAGCGACCGGACATCGTCGATGTCTCGCTCGAAGTCCCGCCGCCGTGATCTGGCCATCTCGAGTTGCTCCCAGCCCGGGCCGAAAATCCGATCATTCTTGCAGTTTCCCAAGCATACCACGGTTCTGAGGAGATCCGTTGACGCCATGTAGGTCCGTCACGCCGTGACGGACGACCCGATCCATCCCCCGGCTCGCGCCCGGGGTTTTGATGGCCCGTGCCGGCGGCCCGGGCCTACGAACCCGCTCGGTCCGCTGAGAGCCTTTGGAACCCCACGGCTTTCCAGAACGTGATCGCTCCCCGCCAGTCGGCCCGGCATTCCACCTCGATCTCTCGCGCTCCCTGGTCCCGGGCCCGCCGGCAAGCCTGCCCAACGAGCAGCCGCCCGATCCCGCTCCGCCGGGCCTCCGGACGCACAAGCAGCCAGGCGATGCTGGCCCGCTCGCCGGCGGCCGACCGGCCCGCCACCAGCGTGACCAGGCCGAGCAGTTCCGGGCCCGGCTGGCCTGGGGGATGACCGCCGGGGCAAGCGTCCGGCAGGGCCAGCCAGGCCTCGACCCGCCGATGAGGCCGGGAGACGGTTTCCGCAAGCAGGCCTGCCCCCCGCGGGGCGACGTCGCCCGTGTCCTGCACCGCTTGGGCCAGCTGCCGGACCCGTTCCGCGTCTCCCTCCAGTCCGAATGATCGAACCAGAGCCGTGGATGCGAGGGCCATGGAGAAATGCGGCGGTGCTGGATGGCCCAGCGGAGGACCCGGGAGGGCTGTCTCAGAAACCAGCGACTGCATGAGGCGAACAACCGGCATAACCGCCCTGAAAATGGCCTCGAGACGTAACCTAGGCTTCAAGAGTACAAAAAATCTGCCCTGGAAGCGACTGAAATCGGCTGAATTCATGGCGAAAAACAGTCATGAGGATTGTATTCAATCGTTATTTGGTGACTTACTGCGAATGACTCCTTGCAAAATGATCTCTTTCGATCACAATCGGGTTCCCGAGGCGATGCAAAACGTGCAGAACCATGAACGACGAACCCGGCTGCTCGACATGATCCGCGTCCGCGGCTTTGCTTCAATCGAAGAGATCGTCCGCGAACTCGGGGTGTCGGAATCGACCGCCCGCCGCGACCTCGACGCCCTCGAGGAGCAGGGGTCGGCCCGCCGGACCCACGGCGGCGTGCTCTACTCCGGCGGCATGCCCCGGCTGGCCGAGTTCGGCGAGCGGCAGCCGAGCAACTGGGCGGCCAAGCGGGCGATCGCCGCCCAGGCCGCGGCCGAGATCGCCGACGGTGAGACCGTCCTGCTGGATGGCGGCACCACCACCTACGAGGTGGCCCGGCTGCTCGTCGGCCGGTCGCTCCAGGTGGTCACCAACAGCCTCCCGGTTGCCAATCTGTTCGCCTCGGAGTCGCGGACCGACCTCGTCCTGCTCGGCGGCTACGTTTCGCCCCGCACCGGCGTCTGCCTCGGGCCCTACGCCAACGAATTGCTCGGCCGGCTGCACGTCACGACCACCGTGCTCTCCGCCGCCGGGATCGACGCCGAGGGGCTGTTCAACGCCCACCTGCTCTTGGCCGAGACCGAGCAGGCGATGCTCCAGGCCGCCGGCCGGGTGATCGTGGTGGCCGACAGCTCGAAGTTCGGCCGCAAGAGTCTCACGCTCGTCGCCCCGCTCGATGCCATCGACCTGGTCGTTTCCGACGAGGCGCTCGCCGAGTCGTGGCGGGGGCGGATCGCCGCCGCCGGCCCCCGGCTGGTCGTGGCGGCCATTGCCGAGGGGGCCGACCAAGCCCCCGCTGCCTCTCCCCGCAGGAGCCGCCCCGCATGATCGCCTCCCCGCCCGGCCTCGACCGTGCCGCCGTCGAGCGGATCGTCCGCGAGATCGTGCTCGCCACCCGGGGCACGCCCCCGTCGCAGGCGGCCGCCGCGGTCCGCGCGGAGCCGACGCTCGTGGTCAGCATCTCGGCCCGCCACTGCCACCTCACCGACGAACACGTCGAAAAACTCTTCGGCCCGGGCCGCACGCTGACCCCCATGAAGAACCTCTACCAGGACGGCTTCTACGCCGCCGAGGAGACGGTGATGCTCGTCGGCCCCAAGCGGAAGATGCTGCCCACGGTGCGGGTGCTGGGGCCGACCCGCAAGGCCTCGCAGGTGGAGCTTGCTTTCACCGACGGGATCTCGCTGGGCATCGACCTGCCTGTCCGGGCCAGCGGCAACATCGCGGGCACGCCCGGCTGCGTGCTCGTCGGCCCGGCTGGCGCGGTCGAACTGGCCGAGGGGGTGATCCGGGCCGAGCGGCACGTCCACATGAGCTTTGCCGACGCCGAGCACTTCGGCGTCAAAAACGGCGACCGAATGAGCCTCGTGATCCGGGGCTCCTGTGGGACGGTATTTCGCGACCTGTTGGTGCGGGCCGACGCGACAGCCAAGCTCGAGGTGCATATCGACACCGACGAGGGCAACGCGGCCGATCTCGACCATGCCGAGAGTGTCGAACTGGTGAGGCAGACCTGATGGCGAAGCGGGCGGCCCGGGGCCGACGCACGAACGAGACAAGACCGTCGAGCCGGCGCGTGCCGGCGCGGTCGGCGGGGCAGACGCCCCGCAGGACGAGTGGACCGAAGCAGACAGGAACGGTGCGACAGATGGCGAAGAACGTCGAAGCCCTCGGGATGATCGAGGTAAAGGGGTTCACCACCCTCGTCGAGGCGGTGGACGCGATGATGAAGGCGGCGAATGTCACCTTCATGGGTTGGGACAAGATCGGCAGCGGACTCGTGACGGCGTTCGTCTCGGGCGACGTGGCCGCGGTCAAGGCGGCGACCGACGCCGGGGCGGCTGCGGCCGGCCGGATCGGCGACGTGGTGAGCGTGCAGGTGATCGCCCGTCCGCATGAGGACATCGGGATCGTCCTGCCGCCGGCAGGCTGAACGCGAGTGGATCGAAACGTGATTTCCCGGATCGAAACCTTCAAACCCCAGTTTCATTTTCCCAGACAGGAACCAACATGAATACGGCGATCGGAATTCTGGAGACCAAGGGACTCGTGGGCCTCGTCGAGGCCACCGACGCGATGGCCAAGGCGGCCAACGTGAAGATCCTGAAGCGGATCAGCATCGGCAACGCCTTCGTGGCGACGGTGGTGCAGGGCGACGTGGGCAGCGTGCGGGCGGCCGTCGAGGCCGGTGCCACGGCGGCCCAGCAGGTGGGCGAACTGGTCGCCAGCCACGTCATCCCGCGGCCGGCCGACAGCCTCGTGACGGCGTTTTTTGCCTGAGGGCGGGCTGGCCCGTGAGCAGTCCTGCCACCATGAAAATCCTCGTCGCAAACCTGGGCTCCACGAGCTTCAAGTATCGCCTCTTCGACCTGCCCGCAGCGGCGGGCGAAGCGGGGAGCGTGGAGCTTGCGCGGGGCGGGGTCGAACGGATCGGCGCGGCTGAGAGCCGGGTCTACGCTGCGGCCGGCTCGAGTTCGCTCGAGGCGGTCGTGCCGGTGCCCGACCATGCCGTGGCCCTCGCGGCGGCGCTCGAGCAACTCACTGGCGACGGCGGGCCGCTCGGGAGCGTCGCCGAGGTGGCGGCGGTGGGCTTCAAGGCGGTGCATGGCGGCCGGGCGGGAGGCGTGACGCGGGTGACGCCGGAGGTGCTCGCGGCGATGGAGGAGATGGCCGAGGTGGCCCCCGCCCACAACCCGCCCTACGTGCGGGCGATGCGGCAGGTGGCCGACCGGCTGCCGAGCGTGCCCTTGGTGGCGGCGTTCGAGACGGGGTTTCATGCCACGATTCCCGAGCGGAACGGCCTCTATGCCGTGCCGAGTGAGTGGGCGGAACGGCACCTCGTGCGGCGCTGGGGGTTTCATGGGGCCAGCCACCGGTTCGTGGCCGAGCGGCTCTTGGCGCTCGTGCCGGCCCGGCCCGGGCGGCCGCTGCGGGCGATCTCCTGCCACCTGGGCGGATCGAGCAGCATCTGCTGGCTGCGGGACGGCCGGAGCGTGGGCACGTCGATGGGGATGAGCCCACAGTCGGGCCTGCCCCAGAACAACCGGGCCGGCGACCTCGACCCGTATGCCGTGCTTCACGTGGCCAAGGCCACGGGCCGCTCCTTCGAGGAGCTGCTCGGGGAGCTTTCCACGCAGGCGGGGCTGGCGGGCATGTCGGGCACCTCGGGCGACATGCGGGATCTCGAGGAGGCGGCGGCCGCCGGCAGCGGGCGGGCCAAGACCGCGATCGAGGTCTACGTGGCGGCGATCCGCCACTGGCTCGGCGGAGGCATCGTGGAACTCGGCGGCCTCGACGCGATCGGCTTTGCCGGCGGAATCGGCGAAAACTCGCCGGCCACGCGGGCGGCCGTGCTCGCGGGCTTGGGCGACCTCGGGATCGCGATCGACGACAAGGCCAACGCGGCCGCGGCCAAGGGCGAGCGGGCGATCACCGCCCCCGGCAGCCGGACGGCCGTGTGGATCATTCCGACCAACGAGGAGCTCGTGGTGGCCCGCCAGGCCCGCGACCTGCTCGCGGGAAACAGAGAACCAGAAAGGATCGGTGGCTGATGTTCATCGCCCAGGTGACCGGGTCCGTGGTGGCCACGCAGAAGACGGCCACGATGACGGGCCACAAGCTGCTCGTGGTCGAGCCCTACCGGCTGGACGAGAAGACCCGCTCGAGCCTCGTCTCGACCGGCCGGACCTTCATCGCCGTGGACACGCTCGGGGCAGGGGAGGGGCAGTTCGTGCTCGTCACCCAGGGCTCGAGCGCCCGGCTGACCCCCGAGACCAAGACCCTGCCGATCGATGCCGTCGTGATCGGCCTCATCGACACCGTCCGGGTGGATGGCCAGGACGTTTTCAAGCGGACGTAATCCCTTTTCAGGATCGCTTTCAAGGAACTCACGCCAACCATGAGCACCCCCACCGCCCCCGACATCGCCGCCATCGTCCGCCAGGTGATCGCCGAGATCGCCAATGGCCAGATCACCAGCGGCCGCGCTTCGTCTGCCGCCGCCCCCTTGCCACACCACCCCAGGCCCGAAGGCTCAGCGGCGGCGGAGCCGTCCGCTGGAGCCGGCCCCGGACGAGCTGCCAACTCCGGCAATGCCCACGGGATATTTGCTTCCGTTAACGACGCCGTGGCGGCCGCCCAGACGGCCTTCGAGCACCTGGAGAGCCTCGGCGTGGAGGGCCGCCGACGGGCGATCGCCCACATCCGCCGGATCGCCATCGAGGATGCCGAGGAGCTCGGGGGCATGGAGTTCGCCGAGACCAAGATCGGCCGGCTCGACCACAAGATCGAGAAGCTGAAGGTCCTCGGCGAGAAGGTGCCGGGCGTGGAGTTCATGCAGAGCGAGGTGTTCAGCGGCGACCACGGCCTGGCCGTGATCGAGCACGCCCCGTTCGGGCCGATCGCGGCGATCACGCCGGTCACGCATTCGCTCCCCACGATCGCCTGCAACGCCATCAACATGATCGCCTCGGGCAACACGGTCGTGGTCAATCCGCATCCCAGCGGCCGGAAGGTGGCCGCCGAAGGCGTCCGCCGGTTCAACGCCGCGATCCACCGCGACCTGGGGATCGACAACCTCGTCTCGCTGGTGGCCGAGCCGACGCTCGAGAGCGCCGGCGAGCTGTTCAATCACCGGGGCGTGAAGCTGATCTGCGTCACGGGGGGGCCGGCGGTGGCTCGGGCGGCGCTCCAGTCGAGCAAGCGGGCGATCGTGGCCGGCCCCGGCAATCCGCCGGTGGTGGTGGACGCCACGGCCGACCTCGACCGGGCCGCCCGCTCGATCATCCAGGGGGCCGCCTACGACAACAACCTGCTCTGCATC